>PMNP01000387.1 GCA_003161755.1 Ignavibacteriota bacterium
AGCCGGGAGTCGATCCCAACTCAAAGGTGGAAACGTTTGCTGCATTGCGTTTCGCGATCGACAACGACCGGTGGACAGGGGTGCCGTTCCATGTGAGGGTCGGGAAAAATCTTCCGGTGACCGTCACAGAGGTCATGGTGAAGTTCAAACGGCCCCATCGACCCGTGCTGGACGAGAGCGGCCATATGCTTGCCAATTATTACCGTTTTCGTCTTACTCCGGAATTGGTTATTGCCGTAGGGGCAAAAGTCAAACGGCCCGGGGAACAGATGGTGGGCCAGCGTGCGGAATTGGTGGCGCACTACGCTCAGCCCGATGAGATGGAACCGTATGAGCGTCTCCTCGGCGACGCGATACGTGGCGACGCAACACTTTTTGCGCGGGGAGACGCAGTCGAGTCGGCCTGGCGCATCCTCGATCAAATCCTCGGCACCGGCAGTCCACTCTACGAATATGATCCTGGGTCTTGGGGACCGACGGAAGCAGATGGACCATTAGCACCTGAAGGGGGATGGAACGACCCCGTTGCTTCACAAGCGTCTGGATGATTACTGAGCTGGAGCACTCTCGCGGCGGGCATAAAACAAAGGGCTCCGTCTCCGAAGCCCTCGTTCACTAATGGTTCTCTCGTTGACAGTTGTGGATTGACAACACACAATTGTCGATTGTTTACACCTTTCCTCTTCGTGCCTCCAGCTCGACGCGAATCTCTTCACAGCGCTGCTTTGTCAGGTTGAGTCTCGAAATGAAGAGGATCACCCCAATTAAGCCAAGAATGGGAATACTGGCAAGCATTGCACGGATCCAAAACACTGTCTCCGGAGTCTGTATATGGACTTTAGAATCGAATCCGGCCCACCCGAGGATGAGTCCGGAGACAAAATATCCCATCGAGTTGNNCTTCACGGCGTATACCCATGTTCAGCTCATCATAATCGATGATGTCGGCGCCGATGGATCCATGGAGCATCCAGAGACCGCCTGCGGACATTCCCATGATCCCCGATGCAATTGTTTGCAGCCAGGGGATCAGCGGGTTGTACAAGTACCATGAGCCGCCGTAGCCGGTGATGCCGACCAGCGCAGCCACGATCACCGCAGTTTTTTTGTCGGTCGCACGTGCAATGTTGCCGAGAATGACCGGTCCGGAAAACCCTCCAATCATGAAAGCAATCCCCATCCAAAAATTCCAATTGTCACCGAGAATCGTGCTTCCATTGCAGACGTAGTACACGGTGGCATAGTATCCGAGCGCGCCCACCATGCTGGTGCCCAGCGTAAACGATGCGCCAAGCCCCATGATAATCCTGAACGGCTTGCACTTCAGGGTCTCGTAGAAGGAGCTCGCGAGAGAGATGTGTCCTTTCGACTTGACGACGACCTTCTCATAATAGCGCTCCTTTACTCTGAAGAAGATCACAATGGAGAAAATCGCCATAAGCACGCCGAGGATGGAGGTGTAGACCTGCATGCCGAGAAGTGTATTTTTCCCAACTGCGCCCGGGAGAAGGAACCAGGAGAGATTGGTAAAGCGCAGGGCGTAAAAATTTCCCACTTCAAAAATCTTCTGCATGGCACTTCTGTACGTCATGACGGATGTGCGTTCTTCGTAATCCGGGGTAAGTTCGGCGCCCAGACTATTATAGGGAACGGTATACAAGGCCATGAGCGGGATGTATATCATGGAAGAGCCGATCATGTACCAAAACACGACCGAGAGTCCCAGGNNACAAGGATGAAAGGGCGTCTCCGTCCGAATTTCGAACGGAAATTGTCGGAGACCCATCCTGCAATCGGGTCAGCCACGGCGTCGTAGACTCTGATGAGGGTAAGTGCCAATCCGACCAACGCAGGCGAAACGCCCAGGTAAATGTTGAACACGGCAAACGCAACGCCGGGGTACAGCCAGAGTCCCCACATGTCGATGCCGGTTCCAAGACCATACGCCATCTTGGTCAGGACAGGGATCCGATCTCGTATCCGGCCACCAGAGGTGCCAGGAGCCACGTCGTGTTTTGAAGTCACGTCTTGTTCCATTTCTGCTCCTTGTGATCAATCCACAATAAGGGTTATGCTGCGCGCGTTCCAGTGTTCTGTAAAGCAGTGGAAAATCTGCTTTCCGGGCGTTTCGTATCCGCTTGAGAGAGGATGTGGTATCCCGCATTTGGTGGAGGTGGCGCGGCTAGTGTCGATTCCGCCTGAAGCTGGCCACATTGCGGTGGGCAAAAGCCCCCATGTGGTGAAGCGCAGGGGTTGGGGATGGATGCCAGACGGAAGACGATCCTATGTAACAAACGTTATCGAATGATGCAAGAGGGAGAAAGGATTTTCAAATTTCAATTTTGAATTTTGGAGGGTATGCAGCGAGAATCATAAGACAACATTGCATGTCTTTTCTCTTTTGTCAATATTCGAAGACGTTTTGCATGCCACCGTATTTTTCAGGAGCAATCAATGAACGATGAAGCATGGGTCAGGGAATTCCCGGCGGCTATAACCGTGTGTGATCCCGAGGGCATTATTCTTGCTATGAACCAACGCTCGTGTGATGACTTTGCAGGAGACGGGGGTGAAAAACTGCTGGGGACAAATCTCCTGGCGTGTCATCCCGAGCCGGCGCGGACCAAGGTCATGGATTTGTTGAATTCGCGAGTGCCAAATGTCTACACGATTGAACGGGGGGGAGTGAAGAAGCTGATCTATCAGTCGCCGTGGTTTGATGAGGGAAGGTATGCGGGGTTCGTAGAATTATCACTTCCCATACCTGCGGCAATGCCGCACTTCGTCAGAGACAAGCCGCCTTCACCTTAGGAATGGAGAAACAAGAGCAATCTCGTTGGCGAAAGTCGACAATGCAACTTTCACTTTGAGTCCGAGATCTTCCCGGGTTCAAATTCCAGCGCGATGGAGTTCATGCAGTAGCGTTTTCCCGTGGGTGGCGGTCCATCGTCGAACAGGTGTCCGAGGTGTGAGCCGCAACGGCCGCAGAGCACTTCCGTCCTGTTCATTCCATACGATCTGTCGGGACGATAAATAACGCTGTTCTTCCGTAATGTCTCAAAGAAACTTGGCCATCCGCAGGTGCTGGAGAATTTTGCATCGGAACGGAACAGCGCATTCCCGCACACCGCACAATAATACGTTCCGATCCCATCGTAATCCCAATACTTGCCGGTGAACGCTTGCTCTGTCGCCGCGGTGCGGCCCACTGCATAGACAGCTGCGGGAAGCACCTTCTTCCAGATCGAGTCCGCCACCTGCAGGGTGGTTGTGTCGGTGCGGGAGTAGTAGGGGTTCGTCGTGGTTGTTTCCTTCCTGACGTGGAATCCCATGGCAAGAATTGCTCCAAGAGCGATCAAAACACAGACCAGTTTTGCCATGCGATAGTTCAAGAATGTGGTTGATTGCTTTCTGGCAGTTCTCTTTATAAACATCTTCGAGAGGCCGATCAGTTCACAAAAACGACTCTCTTCCTTTCTCTTGACAGGTATTCTGAACCCGTAGCGCGAATTTCCACCAATGACTTCCTGCCTCCCCTTGATCGGACTTGATTATTGTCGGCTGGACGAGTATTATGTCGCAACAGGTTCACAGGGCACGCCGTATACCTTGGCGAGAGTTATTTTTCTTCCCGCACTGGTCGCCGCAAGCTAACGAATATGCAGCACTTCCGGAGGTTTTATGAAAGGGTTGTTCAGCCTTTGTGGCCTTATGCTTCTGCCACTTGCCTGCGCAATTGGTCAGGTAACGTTTCCTTCATACTATTCCACTTCAGACCTCGCACTCGCGCCACCAGGCGCCCTCAAGTATGGCCTGTATGGCTACGACAACCCTGCGTTGCTCACGACACTGCGTCAGCCGGATTTCCAGTTTTCCTGGACTGATGCCGGCCGGTGGAATGACTTCAATCGCTGGGGCATGTTTCTGGCGGCGCCAAATGTCGGCTTCGGTGCTGTGAAAACAAAGACGGATGTTGGCTCGCTCACTGACTATCGCCTTTCCCTCGGCTTCGGCGACAGATCTGCCGCGTTCGGTATCGCCTACAGTTTTGCCGGCGGAGACAAGGCCGCGTTCGGAAGGAGAAACGCATTTACAGCCGGCACACTGACTCGAGTTGATCCTCACCTCTCGCTGGGTCTCGTCGGAACAACCACGATAACCGGAGGCTCTTCCGAGGCGGTGGTGGACTTCGGTCTCCGTCCGTTCGCGAATGAACGGGTAACATTGTTCGCCGACTATGGCATCCAGAGCGGTGAGGTTATGAAAGACGCAAACTGGAGTTACGGCGCGGCAGTCGAAGCCCTCCCTGGAATACGTTTGACAGGACGATACTTTGATTCGCACAGTTTCTCTGTGGGCATTTCCCTGAGCCTCGGGAATGCAGGTTTCTCCGGCCAATCCACATGGGATAAGGATTCGAGGCATAGCTTTAATAGCTACGCGATCCGCCTGGGAGCATACGATCGCACCATCCTCGAGAAACTGGCCAAGCATTCGGAGTATGTGAGTGTGAACATGAATGGCAACATGAAGTATCAGCGATTTGTGCTCTTCGACAACTCGCAGACGTTGCTCGGCACACTCACGGCAATCGCTGCGGCGAAGAACGATGAATCAGTGGCAGGAATTGCCATCAATACCTCGGGGATGAGCATTAATGGCGAAATGCTCTGGGAAGTGCGTGAGGCGCTCAGGGACTTTAAATCGGCGGGAAAGAAGGTGGTGGTGTTTATCGACAGACCTTCGATGGAGGAATATTGCTTTGCCACGGTGGCGGATAAGATCGTTCTTGATCCCACAGGCATCCTCCTCCTTCCCGGGTTCGCGGCATCACGCACCTTTTTTAAGGGGACCCTTGAGAAACTCGGGATTGGTTTTGATGAATGGAGATTCTTCAAGTACAAGTCGGCCAACGAGTACCTCTCGCGCGAAAAATTCTCGGATGCGGACAGAGAACAACGGCAGAAGTACATCAATGATGTTTATGCCGTTGTAAAATCCGAAGTGTGCGCCTCGCGGGGGATGACTGCTGAACAGTTTGACGGGCTCATCAACAATGACGTATTGATTTTGCCTCAGGAGGCAGTGGAAAAGAATCTCGTCGATACCCTTGGGCGTTGGGATGCGGTGATGGCAATGGTCAACCGACTCGAAGGGCACAGTCCGACGATTNNGTGGGTCCAGGATCTATTGCCGACTTTAATCTCCCTTATGACAATCACTGGGGCGAGCCGCCGCGCATCGCGGTGATCTATGCGTTGGGCGTCTGTGCGATGGATGAAGGGATTAAGGCGCGGACGCTGGTAAATGAGGTTCAAGCCGCAGGCGCTGATCCTTTGATTAAGGCAATTGTGCTTCGCGTTGATTCGCCTGGCGGCGACGGTACCGCATCAGATTATATTGCCGAGGCGGTAAAGAAGGCAAAGGTGAACAAGCCTGTGATTGTCTCCCAGGGATATGTCGCTGCATCGGGAGGGTATTGGCTTTCGATGAATGCCGATACCATCGTCGCTTCACCCGTTACCATCACCGGATCCATAGGCGTTATCGGGGGGTGGTTCTATAACGCCGG
>PMNP01000413.1 GCA_003161755.1 Ignavibacteriota bacterium
GAGCATCGAAAGAAGAAGATGCAATTCGGTGTGCTCTTTGATCTGCGATTGCCGGAAGATTGGGCTCTTCACGGGATCAATTCCTGCTGCGAACCAATCGATCACCATATCCATGGAATTCTGAAAGATCCCCGACGTATCCAGATTCGTCGTCAGAGCATGATAGTCGGCAATCAAGTGAAAGTTCTGGTATTCGTCCTGCAGCGCCACCCAGTTTTCGAGAGCGCCAACGAGATGGCCAAGATGGAGTTTCCCTGTTGGCCTCATGCCGCTCAGGATCGTCTTTTTTTGTGTCAAGCAGTGTTTTCCGGTATGGGTGATTGGTCCAGTGACGGCGGGAAGGTCTCCCGACCGTGGAATTGAGGGAGGATCAGTGGAGAAACAGGTAGGGTTTNNCACTGTCGGATAAAGGTCACATGATTGGGGCGCATTGGTCTTCGCCGCAGCGGCATGGCCGCTTCTTCCGGCGTTCGGTCCCCCTTCCTGTTATTACAATTGACACATGCGCACACCAGGTTTTCCCACGTATCTTCACCACCTCTGGAGAGAGGAAAAACGTGGTCAAGGGTAAGTGTCAAGTCGCCTCGGCCGCAAAACTGACATCGATGTCCGTCCCGCCGAAGGATGTTCTTTCGGGAGAGGATAATATTCTTGTACGGGAGTCTAATATACACTCCCAATCGCAGGACACTTGGGAATGGCATTGCCAGCGAAACGGAGCGTAGTTGCTTACCCTCGAGCGTTTCAAGCAATTCCGCCTTCCCCAAATAGAGCAACACGATGGCTTTTCGTGCACTGATGACGCTCATTGGTTCATAGCTCTGGTTCAATACCAGAACTTTAGCGTTAAGTCTCCCTCCGGTCCTGTAGCTACGGGCTTGCGTGCTGAAAGTTGAACCCTCCTGTCGAAGAGCTTTGAACATAATACGTAACTCATAGAAAAATATACAATTCGACCGGATGAGAGTCAAGCAGAAGGGGCACCGACCAGCATCANNCAGGATGAGAAGTGAAGGTCCATCGCAAAAGTGACCAAGGCGGGAACAACGAGCTGGACACCTCTGACGTGCGTTGTCAGAGGAATTCTCATATCACAGTGCGCAATGTCAGCAGATTCGGTATGCGAGCAGGTATCTCCATTATTTTGGGACGGGAATTTGAACTGCCACGAATGCCGTTTGTTTGCTATTGTCCCTTTTCAATCGCATCAGCACTGATTCGCCCGGCTTGTGTGAATCAAATACCCGTTTCAATTCTGCAGGGCTTCCAATATCTTTCCGATCTGCCTCGACAATGACATCATTCTTCCGAATAAACCTGTTGAATGCCTCGCCGTAAGGCTTTACTTCCGCAACAATTACACCGCGATCAAGGTCAAATTCCTTCTTCTCCTCCGAACTGAGAGAGCGCACGGTCATTCCTACAGCATTGAATTCCGTGGGCTTCAGGGCGTTGTCTTTTCCCTCGTTTTCATTCTGTTCCGGCGCTTGCGACTCATTGGCTGCGAGCTTATCTTCTGCCCTGGCCATCAGAGAGACTTTTGCCTCAAATGTTTTCCCATCCCGGAAGACCTTAAGAGTCACCATGTCCCCCGGGTGGTGCTGCGCCACGTATGACTGTAGTTCATTCGGAGCGTTCACCTGACGTCCGTCAACCGTGAGGATCACGTCGCCGGGCTTTAGTCCCGCACGCTCCGCTGCACCTCCTTTTACCAGCTCGGTGACAAGAACCCCGTTTGCGTCGCTCAGCCCCAGGGCATCGGCCATCGTTTGATCGACTGGGGCGATGGTGACGCCGATGAACCCGCGGTCTACCTTCCCCTCACGAATCAGATCCATTGCAACGCTTTTCAGGAGGTTCACAGGTACGGCAAACCCATATCCCTGGTACCGGGCATTGGTGGTGGCGATTGCAGAATTGATGCCAATGACTTCGCCCGACATATTGACCAGCGCTCCCCCGCTGTTCCCCGGGTTGATCGCTGCATCGGTCTGAAGGAAATTCTCCACACCATAACTCCCCTGAATGATCCCGATGTTGCGCCCCGTCGCACTGATGATTCCGGCGGTCACGGTCGAAGTGAGCTGCAGAGGATTGCCGATGGCGAGCACCCACTCCCCCACTTGGACATCATCGGAATTCCCCAGTGCCGCGACTGGCAGATCCTTTCCATCGATTTTCACCACGGCTAGGTCGGTTGAAGGATCTTTTCCAATGAGTCTCGCCTTGTAACGGATCTTGTCATGCAAGACGACTTCGATGCCATTGGCATCCGCATCTTCGACGACGTGATTGTTCGTGGCAATGTATCCGTCGGGCGTGATGATAACGCCCGAACCGAACCCCTGCATTGGCTCGTCATCCGGAGATTTCATGTCCGGACCAAAGAAGTGCCAGAAATCGTGAGGCATCCCATGGTCCTTTCCCTTCCCAGACGAAGTGACCGTAATTGCAACCACCGAGGGGGTTACGGCACGCGCCACTGCGATGAAATTCTCACTCAGGGCCTTCACCGAGGAATTGGGCGTCTGGATAGGTGCAGATCCTCCAAGCTTCACATCGCCCCCGCGGGCATATCCCACATTCACCCGACCGCTAAAATTCGACACCACGATTGCACCGATAATAATGCCGACGGTGACAAGGACAAGAGACATCAGGAGCGATTTTTTGGACATTGGAATACTCTCCAGGGAGAAGATCAACGACTCATGGCTGCGTTGCCATCGAGGCAAATACTGTTTCAGATTTCAGAGGGCGGATACCTTCCACATGACTCACGAGAAGTTGCCGGAGCGCCAACGACACTTCCCCACGCACTTGTGGAGCAACACTAAGACTTGCCGCTTCAAGAGGACTCTTCAACGTCTGGAAATGTTGGAGGGTGCGCAGGCTTCCTGCACAGAGATATTCCGTCCCTTGTTGCTCCACCGAGCAGTCTGCGCAGTATGCTCCGCCCAACGAAGCGTTCAGCAAATACGTCTGATTGCCAGCTTCGTCGCCGGCGAACGAACGTTCACATCGGCAGCAATGGTTGAAGCTGGGATGAAATCCAAGAATCGTCAGGAGATGAAGCTGATAAAAAAAGAGAATCGACGACACATTGCGCGGTGTCTGATCAAGCGCGTCGAGGGTGTCCAGAATGAGGGCAAACAGAGGGGGATTCTTTTCTTCTGCGTGCGTCACTGCGTCGAGCAATTCGAGTGCCATCATCGCACCCGCCATCCGCTCCATGTCTTCGCCTATGCGGTGAAACGGCTTCTGTAGGTCGCACCTGGAAAGAAACTGAAGATCTCTCTGTTCCTTCCAGTAGAGCACCGCCGTAACGCAGGCGAAGACATTCAAGGAACCCCCGAACTTTGCAGCGCGGGCGCGTTCCCCTTTCGCAATCACCGAGACCTTGCCGAATTCCTTCGTAAAGAGCGTCGCGATCCGGCTGGTATCCCTATACTTGATTGTTCGAAGGACAATGGCATCAGTTGTAATAATCATCCCGCGTCGCCACTCTCATGCGCTACAGCTGAATCGTCGGTCCGGCTTGCAAGACCATTGGCATTGACTCTGATGAGGNNATAATGGGGGTTTTCCATGCACTATGAGTTCGGGCCGATGGACTTCGGCCTCAACCGGAGAGAATCGATCGCACTGTCAAACGGAGGGTGGAGTACTCCTTGTTCAGTAACAATCGAGGTAATCAATTCGTTCGGAGTGATATCGAAGGCCGGGGAGAAGACTCCGACCCCCTCAGGAGCCACCCGGCGGCCATACAACGAAGTGACCTCAGATGGGTCACGTTCTTCAATGACAATATCTCTACCCGTTGGCGTGTGCCGATCGATTGTTGACGTCGGAGCGGCCACATAGAAAGGAATTGCGTGACGGTGGGCAAGGACCGCAACGGTGTATGTGCCCACTTTGTTGGCAGTATCGCCGTTGGCCGCAATCCTGTCGGCTCCTNNGGATCAATTCCCACGTCGTTAGTCGCGCACCCTGCAATAACGGGCGGGTTTCATCTGCATAGACCCTGACGATCTTCCCCTGTGCATGGGCCTCGAAGATCACTCCCAGCGCAGTCCCCATTCCGGCGGTTGCCAATGCTCCGGCGTTACAATGTGTAAGCACTGACGATCCCGGCGGGATCAACGCTGCACCGTACTCGCTTATTCTGCGACACGCCTCGACATCTTCCTGCTCAATTGCACGAGCTTCCCTTTCCAGTTCTGAGGGGAGTGAGGAAGAAGCACCGGCGGTTTCCACTACGTGAGCCATCCGGTCGAGCGCCGCAAAGAGATTGACAGCAGTCGGACGCGTGCTTCGGAGCATTGCAATGGCATCAAGGACTCGGCGCGGGAGGCTTGAAGGAGAGCCGTCTGTTGCCGCGGAAAGGACGACGCCGTACGCCGCGGCAACGCCAATCGCCGGCGCTCCCCGAATGCGGAGCGATCGGATGGCCTCAGCGACAACAGCAACGTCGCGCGTGGCAATCGTTGATTCCTCCAGGGGAAGCCTGGTCTGATCCAGAAATCGTAACTCCCCTGTACACCATTCCAATGTTTTCATGGTAATCGAAGGTGGGCGCTATCGCAATGTACAAAGAAGGGCATTAGTCCGCAAACCGGGAAAGCTCGCGGAATTCCCGGTATCGATCCTGGATCTGCAGGTAGGTAAGATCGCGCAGACCTTCAACGCTGAATTTTTCCACGCAGAACGACGCCAAGG
>PMNP01000067.1 GCA_003161755.1 Ignavibacteriota bacterium
CCTACGAGGCAGGCGCGATGAAACCCGCATTGCCGATGTACCGGGACTCTTTGCTGAAGCTGCGAGCCGAACCGACGGATTGTATTTTCATAGACGACCTGCTTCCCAATATTGAGGCTGCGAGAGGTTTGGGGATGAAAGGCATCCATTTCAAACATCCCGAGGACTTGCCCCAACAAATCAGGTCGCTGGTGCCGGATGTACGATTGTAGGACAAGAAGAAGCATTCTCTCACATTCTTGAATTGAGGATTATGCCACTCCATATTCGTTCAGCCACGCAAATCCGGGGAGCCGGGAACAGGCCAAAAATCATCGATGAGATCATCGGTCGCGTCAACACCGGCACAGAGGAAGTGAGTATCGCCCACATGCAGAGTCCGGCAGGCTGGGTCGAACCCGGCCAGACGCCGGAATTCGATGAATACACGGTTGTCCTGCGCGGGACACTCCATGTCAATTTCCATGGTGGGAGTCTGGATGTGCACGCGGGTCAGGCTGTCATCGCCCGGCGGGGTGAATGGGTGCAATACAGCTCGCCCTTCGAATCCGGTGCCGACTATATTGCGGTATGCCTTCCCGGTTTTGCCCCTGAAACGGTGCACCGTGATGTCAATCGATAGCCGGATATCACAAGTTCCACTCCTTTCACGCCGCTTCAACGTTCAAGATCCCCAATGCGCTGATTGGTCTGGAAACGGGAATCATCAGTGATGAACATTTTTTGATCCCCTGGGATAGCATCCAGCGATCAGTCCCTGCATGGAACGAAGACACCGATCTCTCGATAATCTCTTGAGGCTCACAATGCGCTATGGCCTGGTATACATCGCGATCGTATGCANNACCGCAGCAAATGTCCGGATGATCCCTCCGGCGCTTCGTGCAACTGCGACAAATTCTATCAGGTATTGTCCGACGAGCTTTCGAACATTTCAACAAAGCTTGCAGATGCGACCTCCGCTGAGGACCAACCCATGACCGACAAGATGAAAAAAGTTGACGCCGAAGCGGTGCAAAAGAAGATGGCGACAATGAGTCAAGACGNNAGCAATGAATGAAGATCGGGAGAAAAAACACAGGGAAATCGTGGAGTGGCAACAAGCGGAAGAACAGAAGCTGCCTCAAGTGAGCGGGGGCGAGATGAGCGCGCCAGAACCAAAGGCGTATAGAGCGCTGATGCTCAAATCTGCCGACAAACATCTGGCAGTGGAAGCAGCATACTTGAAGAATGTCCGCTCATCGTGGCAGGACGACCTGATGGCCTACAAAGGGCGATATTCAACGCTTCAGCAGAAACTCGTTGCAATCCACTACGGGGATGATGCGAAGAATTCTCAGAATAGGCGAGTGCTGCTGAGCGNNCATGCTCACCCCACTTAAGGATTTGCTGGACAGATCGAAAGGTGCAACCAATGACGCCTCTGGATGGTATGCACAAAAATTGAAGACAGAACATTTGGAAACCAAGTAGGACTGGGCGAACGGAAGGCAGAAGGACTATTGACGACGCTTTCCTCGTCACTTCAAACGCTTCTTTGTGCGACGGGTTGGCTGTGCCGACAATGGGTCATCGGGCCAGACATGCTTTGGATATCGTCCACGCATTTCCTTCCGGACCTCGGGATACACGCTGCGCCAGAAGCTTGGGAGGTCCTGTGTCACCGCCAACGGTCGCCCAGCCGGTGACAGAAGATGGAGCAACACCGGTTTCGTTCCACCACCCAACGTGGGGGTCTCTGTTTGGCCAAACATCTCCTGCAGTTTCACTGGAAGCAGCGGTTGTGGGCCTGCATAGTTGATGCGGATTTGGGATCCTGTCGGTACCTTGAGTGTAGCGGGGGCAAGACGATCCAGTTCTTTCAATTGTTGGTATGTGAACATTGAGCGAACGATTGCCAGCAAGTCCAGTTGCGCAAGCTGAACCCGGCGCGTGATGCCATGGAGAAACGGTCCAAGCCATGTTTCCATGGTGGTTAGGAGTTGCTCATCGCTCAGGTCGGGCCACGCGGAAGTGATGAGTCCGGTTCTGCGGAGCCACTCACTGCGAGCTCGGAACACCTCTACATCCCTAAGCCACGGGAGGCTGGCAAGCCCCAGGGCATGAATCCCTTCAATCATTGCCGCTCGAGCCTTATTGCTGCTCGGGTCTATCCGCACATCGCTAAGGATGACCCGGCCAAGTCTCCTCACCCGCCTGGACACAACCGCCTCATCCCTATCATCCCAACGCACGTCGTCTTCTTCGATGATGCGATCACCAAATATCTCTATGAGATCTTCCTCGTGAATGGTCGCACCGAGGAATACTTTTACCTCCACTCCACTCCCATCAACTTCAGCCAGGGCGAGGTACTCTTCCCGCCCGAGTTTGCTCCACTCGGGCACTACGGCCCCAATTCCCCCAACAGTCTGGTACCGGTTTCCAGTCCCATCCCTGCGACGCGCCACACGTTCCGGGTACGCGAGGGCCACGAGAATTCCTGGAGCTACATTATCGGTGGCGAGTCCGTCAATGGTCATGATTCGGCGTAGCCGCCCGGCTTCTGCCAGTACGCGTTCCCGAACAGCGCCATCGACGTTTTTCACCGACTGCAATGCGGCCAGGCGCGATTCGAGGTCGAGATCCACTCCCCGGAGTCCGCGAAAGAGGTCCTGCTCCTCAAACAATGCGGCAATATCGCATGCAAGCCCGCCAGCGCCAAGGTCTTTTCCTTTCAGCATCATGTGACCCAGCCTTGGATGAACCGGCAACGCAGCAACTGCTTTTCCATGAGGAGTCAATGCACCTGATGCATCTAGCACGCCCAGTTGAGCGAGCAGATTCCTTGCTTGAGCAAGGTGAGCAGGAGGCGGCGGGTCGAGAAACTTAAGCCCCTCTCCTGCCACGGTTCCCCATTGAGCCAAATCGAGCGCCAGTGGGGCCAGGTCTGCTGAAGCAATTTCCGGTGTTGCGTAGCGCGGCAGAGCCTCTTGTTGCTCTTCGGTCCAGAGGCGGTAGCAAACGCCCGGCTGCTGGCGTCCGGCGCGNNGTTGATCTGCGGAAGCCTGCGAAACGGGAATCGTCGCCAGTCCTTCCATTCCGCGCCGGGGGTCAAAACGGGAAACGCGGGAAAGTCCGGAGTCAATCACCACACATACGCCATCGATAGTAAGGCTTGTTTCCGCGACACTAGTGCTGAGAATGACCTTCCGCCTTCCCGCACTGTCTGGAAGCAGTGCCGCCTGCTGATCCCGGGATGGAGCATCACCATATAGCGCATGGAGCTCGACCGTCGACGCAAGAGCGGCGTCCCTGAGCATCTCCATGGTGCGCCGAATTTCACGCCTTCCCGGAAGAAACGCCAGGATGTCGCCGGTGCAATCGCTCAGCGCCCGTTTGACCGTCTCGCATACTTTCCTCTCGATAAGTCCTTCCTGCAAGAATTGCTCATACACCGTCTCGACCGGAAACATCCTTCCCTCGCTTTCTATCACCGGGGCATTCCCCATCAGCGAAGCTACCGACAATTGATCGAGTGTTGCCGACATGACGAGCAGGCGGAGATCATCGCGCAAGTGTTTCTGAACGTCAAGAGCAAATGCAAGACCGAGATCGGCATGAATACTTCGTTCATGAAATTCGTCAAACACCACAATCGCAATGCCTGGCAGATCCGGCGCATCGTGCAACATTCTCGTGAAGATTCCTTCGGTGAGGATTTCCACCTTTGTTTTTGCGCTGGTGTGTTGTTCGCCGCGAATCCTATAGCCCACAGTTTCCCCCACCTTCTCATTGAGCAATGAGGCCATAAATTCCGCCGACCGGCGGGCAGCGAGGCGGCGCGGCTCAAGCATCAGCAATTTCCGCCCGGCCATCCATGGTTCATCAAGCAGTGCGAGTGGAACACGTGTAGTTTTCCCAGCCCCGGGAGCCGCAGAGAGCACCGCGCATTGCGATGTGCGAAGTACTTCGGAAATCGACGGCAGGACAGATTCTATCGGAAGAGATTGTGTCATCTTTCGAGTCTGGCTTCCTGATGTTTCGGCTGTGAACTCAGGTAATCGTTGTCCCTTTTTTTTGTATCTTAGTGCTCATCACAGTGCTCTGTTAACTATACACTGTAACCTGTTCACTGTTCACAGTACACTGTACACGGTTCACTGATTCCACCCCCAATGACAACCCTTAGCCGACGCGAAGTGCAGATCAACGGAGTATCGCTCTTCTTGCACGAGCAGGGGATGGGCATGCCATTAATCTTCGTTCATGGAAGCGTTGCCGACCACACGACGTTTGCGGGTCAGGTCAAGCGTTTCAGTCATACGCATCGTGCAATTGCGTACAGCAGAAGGTTCCATCCTCCAAACACCCCGCCAATGCCCGGCGAATGCTATGACATGCTTCAGCAGGCAGATGACCTGAATGCGATACTAGACTCGCTAGGCACCGAAGAAGCTGTTGTCATCGGTTCTTCGTTTGGCGGCTGTGTTGCTCTGATGGCGGCTCTGAGGAGCCGGGGAGGACTTCGTGGGCTAGTCCTTTGTGAGCCTCCGATGCTGCCGTTGCTGCTCCACCACCCGGAGGGAACACCATTATACGAAAATTTCTCCTCGTCCGTTACGGTCCCTGCCCGTGAAGCGTTCTTGAGAGGATGCGACGAAGATGCCTTGCGGGTGTTCATCGATGGCGTCCGAGGCCAATCTGGCAGTTTTGAGAGGATGCTTCCGGCTACCAAAGAAGAACTGCGCGGTTTCGCATCAGAGCTTCGCGCAGAATTTCTGACTGAGGATCTCCTCTANNCACTCCCTTGTTCGGCGCAATCCTTGATGTCCTCAATACGAACCTGCCCAACTCCACGCGGGTCTTAATTCCAAAAGCGGGACACATGGTTCACTTGCAAAACGCGGACGAATTTGAAAGAAGCGTGAGGAAATTTCTTCAGGAACTTGATGGTCATTGTACATGAGGGGGAAACATCAGATCGGAGGTTGTTCTTCGAGCAGAACGCAAGAACTTCGCATGGAGCACTTTTGATGCAGCACAAGGGACAGAAGAAAGCATGGGGTGGGACAGTAACACTATGACCGCGACGGCCCTCCCGAGGGGTCCTTCTTTTGAACGACAGGTCTCGGAAACGATAGCTGTTCACTGTATTGATGCTCTGAGACAGTGAGCNNTTTTCGGCCTGCCGGGCATGGTTTTCGCGCACCACTTGCAACGGTGTGCGATCCGACTGAGATGCTGACAATGCGGACATTGCCACACTTCAATATATGTTGTGGTGCGATCCTTCGGTAGCGGCAAAGGCACGGGGTTTCGCTCCACTCTCTTTCTCACGATCATGTAAGCGAATCCTGACACAATAGCCAGGACCATGCTCACAATGGCTCCATATGTCATAGCTTCCCAAACGTCCATTGAGGCTCCCTCAATTAGTCCCTTCCCCTGCTTTTCCCATCCTTGCACCTATACAACCGCAATTGCGCTTCACTTGTTCCTTCTCGACGGGAGAATCTTCGGGTAGGCTCACTCACCCCCCCTCACCGCCCATTCCAAACCATTTGCGGACATCTGGGCTGAGGAAAAAGAGCGCCATGAGCCCGGAGGAGAACCCTGTGGCAAGAATGACAGGAATACCTCGTTTGCCCCCCACAAGGGAGGTGAGGAAGAGCGCGGCCCCAATAAGGGCGATTGGGACGACGACCAGGTGCATAAGGTACGACCATGGCCTCCGCAGAAATATCCCCGTTCCCGCCAATGCAAGAAGCGTCAATGGAGCAAGCACACCGAGTGTAAGCTGGGCAAAGCCCGGCGCGGGATCGAGGGAAAGAGCGATTGCGCCCCCCAAAGCGAGGAGGCCCGCGAGCAGCTCAACGAGTCCCAACATGATAAGAGCGATTCGTGTGGCAGCGGGTACGGCACCGCCGCCGCAACTTGGTGTTATCATCGTTCATCCTGTCAATCAGAAGCATGCTGGATGCTGTGTACGTATGGAAGTTCGGCAAGTTGAGCGAGGACATGCACAGCATGAGGCTGTCCGGTCCCACCAACACACACAATACTGCCGGGCGGGCCCTCTGTTGAGTCAGTAGGGGCCCGCATTCTCAATGTGGTGTCGATCATGGCAACGCGATTCTTCAGGCCAAGACTGTCGGGAATACAGAACTTATATGAAAAATGGCCGGCTGGAGATAGGGCCGCTGCAGCACACGCATCGAACGTCAATTTGCGCTGAGATCGAGAATCAAAAAGGTGGTGGGCCAGCACATGAGTGATCGGAACCTCCGGCAAGCCGTTGCGCTTTGCGTGTGCCTCCACCATTGGTGAAAAGTAACGTAGAACTCCTGCAAGAAGAACAACACCCGCAAGCGCGGAGAAGAATGCAGATTTCATCATCGCTTCTCTGAGAGGGTGTCTGCCTTTGCAAAACACGAACCCGATCAGATTGCCGATCAAAAAAGCGATAATTGCCCAGGCCGGAAGTATTCGCGCAGCAATCCAGAATCCAAATCCCGAATCTGCCTGCCCGTAGAACCGTACTGTACGCACCAGCACAAAGAGTAGAGGAAGTCCGACTGCGAGGGCAATACCGGTTGCTGCAACTGCATGAACGAATCTCGAAGGCGGACGATAAGGCTGTTGTGTTGACACCACTCTGATACTCCCTGGAGGTGGGTCGAAAAATTCAGTAGGCTCGGACGTTATGCCTTTTCCCTTTTGCGCCCAGTTACCTGGCCGCTGGAGAGAACAGGGGACGGCTCTTGAGCAGATGCCAATTGAACGGAAGGATCATCTTCCGCACAACGGTTCAGCCTTTCTTGAAAACGGCAACTTCTGAGCGTAAGTTCCGCCAGACAACGGACATGACCTGAACGAACGGTCGCAACCTCATCAGAAATGCACCGGATTGCCCATCGCCCGCCGATTCATCCGTTCCCTCCAAGAAAGATAAGGAAAACTCGTGCTCATGGGATAGGAATGTTGATAGTCGATGAATTGTCACGGGTTTGATTCGAACAAGGAATTGGGAATGAAGTACTGCTCGTGGCTGAAGCCACGGGTATTCGCAGAGCGACAAGGTAGCAAAAGGAGCAGATTGAGCGGATGGTCAACGGCGATCCTGATATCAGCATTGCCAAACCTCGTGGACGCTGTAGGGTTCGAACCTACGACCTTCGCCTTGTAAGGGCGACGCTCT
>PMNP01000395.1 GCA_003161755.1 Ignavibacteriota bacterium
GTAAGTCGGCTGAAACAGATACGCCACGTGTTTCACCGGATCGACCGAAATCGTCTTCGCGCCGGCACCAGTCGTGACAGTCGCCACAACCGTGTACTTGTCCGGCGAATCTTCGTGCACAATCGTCACGCTGCTGTCCCTGCCAGCCGGAATATAGATGAGTTTCTCGGCTGGATCCCAGCCCAAAGCATCCACTCCGTCACCGTTCGCAATCGTTGCCACGATCTTGCCTGTTGCCGGATTGAGCACAGCCCNNGCCCTTGCCATCACTCGCGGCACCTTCTGGTGCATTATCCTCCAGCTCGGCCTGACCAGTAATTGTTCCACTTTCTGGATCAAGAGCAGTCGCTGTGCCTGGATTGCTGTGATTCGTCAGGATAACACGGTTGGTGAAATCGTCATACGTAATGCCGTCCAATCCTCCGGCGGGGATCTTGATTTTCTTTAGTACGGCAAGTGTCTTCAAGTCGAACATGGTCACAGTCGAGTCGCCACGATTGGTTGTGAAACCATGGTTTGCAGCTTGGGCCAGGGCAATACCGTGTGTCCCTGGAGTCTCGGTGATGTCGCCAATGACTGTGCCCTTGTTTCCGTCCAAAACCATCACATGAGACCCACGGGAGACGAACACCCGGCCGGTACCCGGCTCGGCCGTGAGGTAATCTGTTCCCCCATCGCCGCCGATGCTGTATTTTTGGATTTTAAACGTCTGCGCCTGGACGCCAATGGTGAGGAGCGCTACTGCAGCGATTGCAGCAGTCAGGTTCAAGATATGCTTCATTGAAGCCTCCGGTTCTGATTGTCTGATAGGTGCAACCAATCGTTGCATAGAATAGTTCTCTTTGAACTCTCCAGGCCGTTCATCGCGAAAGCGTGATTCGAATGTTGGTGTTTCTCGGGCAAGGGACGTCTTTTGAACACTTCACTTTAGTACGCAGATTTTCTGTCGCACGCAAGGGGGGCAGTTCAACGAAGAGTGAGAATTGTCGATGCGCATCTTTTCCGGTCCAAGAACGTATATACAGAAGTGCAGAACGTCCGGTATTGAAATTGTCCCACCTTTGGTCATGGATCACAAACTCACGTTGTTGTTCATCTAGGCATGTAGGAATGCAATGGAACGCTCAGAGAGTGGGTCTGCTTATTCAATCAACAACGCGAGGCGGTCATGGCTCTGGCTTTTGGCTGCAATCCCATTCCTTGCATGCGCCAATGGCCTCAATAGCGTCCCGCTCGCTGCATGGCTGGCACCAGCATTCCTCCTCCGATTTGTGCGCATGCAGCGTCCGGCCATTGGATTGCCTGTCGCATATGTCCTCCTGACTGCGGCAATGGGCTTCCAATTCCGCGGGATGATCCCCATTCCTGGAGTCTGGTATGTCGTCTTTCTGATGTGCTTTGGAATCACACTGGTTGCACCCTATGTCATCGATCGTTTCCTTTCAACCCGGCTTAGCTGCATTCCCAGATCATTGGTTTTTCCATCCTCGTGGGTCCTCGCCGAATACCTTGTCTCGCTGAGTCCGTTCGGGACATGGGGGTCTGCCGCGTATTCGCAATATGGTGACCTTGCCCTTCTCCAGGTATTGTCCATTACAGGACTCGAGGGTGTGACATTTCTGATCGGCTGGTTTGCAGCAGTGATGAACGGGCTTATGGAAGAGGGAAGGTCATCGCAACGCGCCATGGTAAGCGCGTCGGTTTGCATAGGCACCATCGGTCTTGTTGTCCTTGTGGGAGGTTTGCGCTTGTCTGTCTATCCTCCGGATGCGCAGACAGTGCGGATAGCTTCGCTCTCACGCCCAAAGCTCACCACCGAGGTCAGCAACACGTTGTGGGAGCATGCATTTACCAGCGGTCTTTCTCTCGAAGAACAACATCAATTCCAGAAATGGGGAGACTCCGTTGCCGATACGTTGTTCGACCAGATCAGACACGAAGCTGATGCAGGAGCCAGGATGGTGTTCTGGAGCGAAGGAGGGGTATGGATCGAAAAGGAGAGGGAAGCCATGCTGATTGAACGCGGCAAGGATCTGGCTGCGAACAAGAAGATCTATCTTGGTATGTCTCTTTGTGCCATCGATTGGAAGCCCTCCGTCCATGTGGAGATAAAACTCATCCTCATCGATCCAAAAGGCCAGGTCGCATGGGAGTATCGCAAGACGCAGCTCGTTCCCGGACTTGAGGCCGCTACAGCGATTCCGGGCGATGGCAGGCTTCAAGTGCTGGAAACGCCGTACGGCCGTCTCAGTTCCATCATCTGCTTTGACGCAGATTTTCCCCGTCTCATATCGCAGGCCGGNNGCTTCCGTTCTATTGAGCAGGGGTTCAGTCAGATTCGCCAGACGTATGAAGGGCTTTCAGCGGCGTATGACTATCAGGGAAGGACATTGGCGGCAATGGATGATTTCGCCACAGGAAGCCATGTCATGACCTCCGAAGTTCCCACCAAAGGAACACGCACACTGTATGGAATACTCGGGGACTGGCTCGTTGGCGCCTGTCTCATTGGATTGTTACTCCTTACAGTGCAGTCGTACTATGCCCGACGGGGCGCTTGAGTATCACGGGTCGGCAGAAACGCACCGGCCGTACTCGAATAACCNNAACAAATCCGATATACCACAAATTGGCGGAACTTTATCCGGGCCTGGTCTGTTCCGTACGCATGGTGAACGCAGGAAATTGACATTCACGAGCTCATTGGCTGTTTTTCGGTGCGAGAGATGTACCCGAAGTTCTCGCTCTGTTCTTTCACATCTTTCTTGCTACGGCAGGCCTATTGATTGAACGCTATCAATTGTCTCGCATCTGCAGCAAGCGTAGCCCCCGTCTTCCCCCAGTACGCTTCCGATCTCGCTCTCATAATACACCACTCACTCATGTACAACTAACGGAGTTCCCCATGAAGAGATTCAAATATCCATTTGCCATATGTCTGTTNNAGTCGCATATGTTCAGAAACAGATCATGGATCTTGAGGACGCCATCCCGGACGGGAAGATGACGTGGCGGCCGAACAGCGAGGTCCGTTCCATCAGTGAAGTGTATTCGCACATTGCTTTTGCCAACTATATGATTCTGAAGTTTCTCGGCGCCACATTGCCTGGAGATCTCGCAATTGGCTCGCCGGAGGATGGGACGAAATGGGAAAAGGCATCCACAGATAAGAAGGTGATCCACGACCAATTGATGAAGTCGTTTGAATTCGTCAAGAGTGCCATTGGCAACATGACAGACGCCAGCCTAGAGAACACCGTGGAGTTCTTCGGACAGAAAATGTCCACGCGGAGCGCCTTGCTCGTCCTCCTTTCGCACATGCACGAGCATCTTGGGCAGTCCATTGCCTATGCACGCATGGAAGGGGTTGTGCCGCCCTGGACGGCCGCGCAACAGGCTGCCGAGAAGTCCAAGAAATGAACCCGCCAGAGGCGTCAGTTCTCGGGTTACCATTGAGTTCCTGACGTCTCCCGGTCTTTCATCTGAAATCGAGCGCCCCGCACCAAGGAAGTCTCCTTGACGCGGGGTGTTTCATTTAGAATGGTGAAATGCCGGNNTTGGCGGTTTGGCGGATTGGCGGGTTGGCGGAGGGTGGTCACACTTGCAGGAACTCTCTTTTCACTCGCACCTCAGGATCATTCCTGAACCTTGTGGTCTTCCTTCCCGTGCGATGACAACCACCCCCGTCCCCTCCTTG
>PMNP01000199.1 GCA_003161755.1 Ignavibacteriota bacterium
ACAGTTGACAGTGTACAGTGAACAGCCTTCTGCTTACCGCTTACTTCATACTTCCTACTCTCAGATATCCCCTGCCTACTCCCAGCTTTTCCTTCGCCACGTCCCCCCATTCTCCACGTCTCCCCATTCCCCAAGTCTCCCCATCTCCAAGTCTCCTCATGTCCCCCCTCCGCTTTTCTTCACGATTGTATCGCTGACTGCGTCGTCTTCCTCTCCGAGGGGTTCGATGTGCACGAGGACGTCCGTGACATGGGGCAATGAAGTCTGAATGGCGAGCTTTACGCTATGGGCAATCTGGTGCCCCCTCCGCACGGTTTCATTGCCGTCGACCACAACATGGAGATCGACGTAGTATTCCAGTCCCATTTTGCGCGTGGTGCAACGATCCAGTCCGCGAACGCCATCCACTGCGCGAGCAGCCATGCGTACGAGCGATTCGATATTTTCCTTCGGCACGGCATCCATGATCTCGCTCAGTGCCGGGCGCATCAGACGGACACCGTTCCATGCAATAATGCCTGAAGCAAAGAGCGCCGCCCAGGCATCGGCTTGAGCATACGCCGGGCCGCCGAGAAGCGCGATGGAAATTCCAATGAACGCCGCCGCAGAGGTGATGGCGTCACTGCGATGATGCCAGGCGTCGGCGTTGACGGCATTGCTCCCAATGGATTGGCCTGCATGGCTCACCACGCGAAAGAGCGTCTCCTTGACGATAATGACGATACCGACGACAACAAGAGTATATGCTTCCGGTGAGTGGCTTGGGGAGAGGATGCCGAAAACACTCTCCACCGCAATTCCCACAGCCGCGATGCAAAGCGCTATTGAGACAGCAAGTGTTGCCAAAGGTTCGGCCTTGCCATGACCGTACGGGTGATCCTCATCCGCAGGTTTTGCCGCGATACGAAGGCCGCTAAGGACGACAATCGACGTGGCGATGTCGGCCGTCGATTCCACGGCATCCGCAATCAGAGCATACGAATGCCCCAGCACTCCCGCAGTCCCCTTTATTGCGGCGAGCACGATGTTCGTCGAAATGCCCAGGAGCGTCGAGCGCATCCCTATTCCTGTTGCTTCCTTACCCGTTACACGAGCCATAGGCAAGCCTTCGACCCAGCTAAATCTTCTCTGATGCGTGAATAATTCTTCGTCGTGAATATAGGAAAAGATTTTGTCTAAATCAGACCCAATAAGGCGAATTGAGATTTGCGGAACGTAGGCCATACACATACGAACGCCGGCTCACTCAAATGAGCCGGCGTTTCGAATCTCACACTAAAGAGAACAGCTTATGGAATGGTGTAAGGCCGTTTGAACGTTGTGCTTACTCCATTATAGGTAACCTTGATGTACGCTACGACAGCCGTCCCAGCCGGGGGAAGCCCCGTGAGAGGCCAATTGATCGTCATGACGAGCGCATTGTTCATCTGTCCGCTGATGCCGCTGTAAATCTGCGCGAGCTGCGCGGCACTAGGTGCGTAGAAGTAGAGGCCACCTGTGGTGTCGGCAATATTGAGCAGGTCCCGTTCCTGGGAACTGACAAGGCCTGGAGGAGTACTGTGGAGCGAAGAATCGAGAAGTCCAATCGTGTACACGGGAATACCCAAATGTAGAGCGTGCCCAATCAAACTATCTCGTGAAATACTGGATGAATTCTCACCGCCATCAGTGAATGCAATGACGGCACGGGAGTAGGCGGACGCTGACTGTGCCGAAACATCAAAGAGCTCTTTGTCGATTGACGAATAGAGTGCTGTGTTATTTCCCAGGGAAAGCGTCGAATCCACGGCCGCCGTGAGGAGGGGCTTGGAACTCGTGAAAGGCTGGACGACATAGATTACATCATCGAATTTCACGATTTCGGCAATGTCTGCTGTTCCCATTGCCTGGATGAATGACTTTACGGCAGTTTCCATTGACGTCAGCCGCAGATATTTAAACGTCACCGGGTCAGTTNNTCATCCCTGCAGCAATCTTCTTGCCTGATTGGCTCAACGTGGAAATCACCACAGAGCCAATCACTGAGTCTGCAGTGATCTTTGGAAGTCCTGCACCCCACATGAGGCGTACGTTGAAATCTTGTGCTGTTAGACCGGTAATGGCGTGGCCTGACTGATCAGCGACGAAGACGCTTCCCTGTATCTGGGAGCGGGTGATGTTTGTAAGGGCACCGTTTGCCTGAAGAGAAGTTGTCGGCGCGGGTCCGCCCGGACCAGTCGTCGAGTCCTTGCTGCACCCTGGGAGCAGGAGCGCAATCAGCACGGTGATGGCAGCAATGGTAAGAACTGCACGTGAATATTTGTTCATAAGGACTCCTCTTGAGTTGGGTGATATGCGCAATGGTGATTCTCGGACTTGAATGCGTTGGGGCTCGGGCACTTTCTCCACTAGGTGGACTCAATGTAACGCAAGACCCTTTAGCGCGCAATAAGTGCCAGCACCTATTCGCCTGTTTTGTGACACCTATCACCCAAATTTGACNNACAGATCCGCACCTGCAAATCCCATAATCTCTCTTCATATTCACCCCTCGTCAATCTCCATTTTGAAGGAAGGATCAAACTCTCACCTTTCAGAGTGAGGGCCACTTGCAAAAGCCCTTTATTTTCTTAAGTTATATGAGGACATACCTTGGTTTTTCCATCCTCGCCGTTCACCCATAACAATTCCGGAAGCGCATTGCCATGTCCGATTCCTGTCAAAGTCCTGCCCTTTCCCAGGCTGCCGCCCGCAAGTGCGATTATGGCCTCGAGCATCATGGGCTCGCAAACCTGCGCAATGTCTATTGGAATCTCTCGACGGAAGGACTGTGCGAAGAGATCGGATTCCGGCGGGAGGCGATGCTTGGTGCCGGCGGAACGATTGTGGCGTTCACCGGCAGTCACACTTCGCGTTCGGCGGGGGACAAGTTCATCGTCAAAGAGCCGTCCACGGAGCAATCCGTATGGTGGGGCGACTACAACAAGCCGTTTGCCGCCGACAAATTTGATGCACTGTATGAACGGATGGCGAAGCATGTTCAGAATCAGGACCTCTTCGTGCAGGATTGTTATGCCGGAGCCGACCCTTCGTTCAAGTTGCCGATACGAATCGTTACAGAGCTTGCGTGGCACAGTCACTTTGCCCGAAACATGTTCCTCCTCCCGGAATCTGTTAACGAGTATCGCAACCACGTTCCGGAGTTCACTGTCGTTTGTGTTCCCTCCTTCAAAGCCGATCCCAGCCGCGATGGAACGCGGAGCGAGACGTTTATCGTCCTCAATTTTGCCCGGAAGCTGTGCATCATCGGCAACACCGCATATGCCGGCGAGATCAAGAAATCGGTCTTCACACTTCTGAATTACCTTCTTCCGTTGAAGCTNNGCGATCTTCTTCGGCCTTTCCGGCACAGGCAAGACGACGCTCTCAGCCGACACGACCCGCCGACTCATCGGCGACGACGAACATGGCTGGAGTGACGATGGCGTTTTTAATTTCGAAGGGGGCTGTTATGCCAAACTCATCAACCTCTCCCCTACTGCCGAGCCCCAAATCTATTCGTGCACAAAGCGGTTTGTCACGATTCTCGAAAACGTGCCGTTCGACCCCATCACACGCCTCATCGATCTCAACGACTGTTCATTGACTGAAAATACCAGAGCTTCGTATCCTCTCGAATTCATCGACAATTCTTTGCCGATAAAGAGGGGCGATCATCCGACCAACATCATTCTTCTGACATGCGATGCCTCGGGCGTCATGCCCCCCATTGCGCGGTTGACTCCCTCACAAGCGTTGTATCAATTCATCTCAGGATACACATCCAAAATCGCCGGTACTGAGGCAGGCGTCGGAAAAGAGCCACAATCGACGTTCAGCACTTGTTTTGGCGCTCCGTTCATGGTCCATCGACCCACCGTCTATGCAGATCTGCTTCAAAAGAGGATTCTCGATCATAAGGCGAATTGCTGGCTGGTAAACACCGGCTGGATTGGCGGTCGGTACGGCGTCGGCAAACGGATCAGCATCCGTCATACGCGCGCAATATTGAGCGCCGTGCTGACCGGTGAATTGCATTACGTGCAATTTGGCAGGGACCCGATCTTTGATTTCGAAGTCCCCGAAGTTTGCTCCGATGTTCCCTCGGGAATTCTTGACCCAGCGGTGTCATGGAATGACAACGCGGCGTATCTTGAGAAGTATCGGAATCTTGGAGATCGCTTCCGGGAGAATTTCAGGAAGTTTGAAAGTGAGTGCTCCGACGAGATTGCTTCAGGCGGACCAAAAGCAGCATAATGCAATGCGGGTCGGCTTCATGTATGCCGACCCGCATTCTGTCTCTTCGCGCAAGAAGCTACTTCGCCTGTACGAGCTCGAAGAGGAGCGTAATGCTCACGTTTTTCCCCGCAATCAGCCCGCCGCTGTCCAGGACCTTATCCCATCGTACACCATAATCGAATCGATCAATCGACGTTGTGGCCTTAAACCCGGCCCTCATGTTGCCGTACGGATCCTTGATGACGCCATTGAGGCTTGCATCGAGAATCACTGATCTTGTCACGTCGCGGATTGTGAGATCGCCGTACACCTTGTACGTATCCTTCCCGGTCTTCTCCACCCTGGTGCTCTTGAACACCATGGCCGGAAACTTCTGCGCGCTCAGAAAGTCATCTGATCGAAGATGGTTGTCGCGCTGGTCGTTATCCGTGCTAACGCTTGCGGTCTGGATGGTTGACTCGACCTGCATATCGGAAAAGTCGTCACGTGAAGATCGGACCGTAGCAGCAAAATCCCTAAAGATTCCCGTGACCTCCGAAATTACCATGTGGCTGACGTTGAACTGGACTTTGCTATGCACAGGGTCAATCTTCCATACTTTGGGGTCGGCATGCAGACTGACCGCAATGACTGCCAAAAGAAGAGCAACCATAAGGGATTTCATACGCAGCCTCGCAAATGGTGGTGATCTATGTTCTTTGAATTTGCATGATGACGATAATACTATTACAGCAGAACTTCGTGGGCGACGCCCCGCTTTAACAGCTCGGTCCACTCGACCAGAGCCGCAACGAGCTTTGCTACGCGCTCCTCCACATCGGGATCCTTCACAGAACCATCGCTATGGAATTTCTCATTTGCCCGCTGGATGAGGACTTCCGGCCTATTGAGTAAAAGCATGTTGAGCGCAGAGGCCAATTGACGGAAGTGAATCTGGGCCCGTACTGTGCCCATAATTCCTCCTGCACCCATGACCGCGGCCGGTTTTCCCGCAAAGGGAGATTCCGTATGAGGACGCGACGCCCAATCAATGGCATTCTTCAGCACACCCGGAATGGAATAGTTGTATTCCGGCGTTGCAAACAGCAATGCATCGGCCTCCCGTATCTCATCCTTGAAGGCAAGAACCGCCGCCGGCACTCCATCCTCTTCAAGGTCGCCGCTGTACAGGGGAATGGCGGAGAGATCCGCAATGATGATAGTTACACCATCGGGAGCGGTGGTCTGGGCTGAGCGCAACAAGCCTGTGTTGAACGAAGGTTCCCGCAGACTTCCTGAAATTCCGAGAATGGTCATGATATGAGGCTCCTTTAGTCTTTCTTCTCTTTGTTGTGATCGTTGCATCGCTGTTTGACGATGCCCAGTCCGAGTTTCTTCAGCAATGTGCTCAGTTGTTCCTGTTCATCCTTTGCAAGGACGTTTGCACAGTCGGTAATGAAATCCGCATGCGGCGGAAATATCTTTTCAAAAAGTTTCTGTCCTGCCGGGGTCAGTTCTACGGAAACCTGCCGTCTGTCGTCCTTCGAACGAATTCGTTCCACCAAACCGTCACGCTCGAGATTGTCGACGACGACGGTCATATTTCCACCACTGACCAGATGTTTCCGGCAAAGTTCTCCGAGTGTCATCGAGCCCCGATGGCCCAGGCATTCGAGGACGGAAAACTGCGGCTGCGTGAGTCCGAACGAGCGGATATGCACTTCCGCCTGATGATTGAGGGTTGAGAAGGCGCGTGCCAGCTTTACCCACAAATCAAGCGCT
>PMNP01000050.1 GCA_003161755.1 Ignavibacteriota bacterium
CCCCGGTCAACCATGACTCGGGTCGCGAGGGAAGATCAGTATTTTCTGTTATTTCCCGCCAAACGGAAGAGCTTCCCTTTCACTCCTTGACTTTCCTGATCGTGCGTACCATATTGTGGTGATCTCAGATCCCCATGGTCCCGCCTTGCTTCAAGTTAAGAAATGCGTCCAGTTGATGTTGGGAATGTGTTTCTCTCTTCTGCTGAAGCATTCACGAGATGACGGACTTGCCGAATCCTGGTGAGACAGGCCGTGAGGCGGGGTATTATTTTCCTCGAATCGCCTAGAAGGGGCAATTTGCTCCGGATTCGGGCAATCAGCAAAAGATATTTCTTCCAAACGCCTTCTATTTTTTGGTTGTGGAGGATATAAATAGAGAGGAGACAAAGTTTCCATCCTGGCCCGTCCCGGGAGTGTGCATCAATCACATTCCATTGGAGGGTCATTATGGGAAAAGGAAAGCCGGGTCTATTTGAAGTGTTCGTGCAGGAAATGCGCCTGAGGAATTACAGTTACAAGACCATCAAGGCGTATAAAAGTTGTTTAAGAAGNNAAGTATCAGACGCCGACATCAGGGCATACCTGATCCATCTGGTGGAGGAGTGCGGATTTGAGGCGTCGTCGATTAACCAGACGATCAACGCTCTGCGATTCCTTTATTGTGAGCTTTACAAGCGGCCTATGGTATTGGGGGACATTCCCCGGCCGAAGAAGGAGAAGAAGCTTCCGGTAGTGCTGAGTGTGGAGGAAGTGGGGCGGATTCTTTCGGCCACCGAGAATCTGAAGCACCATCTGATATTGACGGTCATTTATTCTGCAGGACTGCGGGTTGGAGAAGTGGTGAGGCTCAGAATTGAGGATCTGGATTGGGAGCGGAAGCTGCTGAGGGTACGAGCGGGGAAGGGGAAGAAGGATCGGTACACATTATTGGCGAGTTCCATTGCGGTGGAGGTTAAGGAATATGTCAGCCGATACCGACCGAGGGAGTGGTTATTTGAGGGTCAGATTCCGGGACACGCGTACGCAATNNGGGTATTTGAGCTTGCGGTGAAGGCGGCGGGGATACAGAAGAAGGTGACGATACATTCGTTACGGCACGCATTTGCGACGCACCTATTGGAGCAAGGGACGGATATACGGGTAATCCAGGGGTTGCTCGGTCATGCGAGTGTGAAGACGACAGAGATATACACGCATGTAAGCAACCAGACGTTGGCGTTGGTCAGGAACCCCATTGAAGGGATCCTTGAAAGGCAACAACGCAACAAGACAGATTGACCGCCGCTGCGGCGGCAATAATGCAGTTGATCANNTGGTCGGGCACGAGCGCATAACAGCACAAACCACGGCGCTCCATCATTTGTAAAGGCGAGTGTGGAACGCGTATTCGATATTGAAATGTAGTCGCTCCCCGCCACCCCAGTCATGGCAGAAAGTTCGTGGCGGGGCGTGGTTTGTGCACACGTTAAGCGCAACGCCGCCCGCCCCGGTCGGTGCAGGGTACAAGAAAGGATTGCCAATGGAAACGAAGGACGCGTTGTTATTGCTTCTGCCCGTACTCTCAGCAGTTCTCGGCAGCTACTTCACGTTCTATTTTGCGATGCGTTCCCGAAGGCATGAAGCCATTCTACGTTTCAAAGAAGAGAAGTACTCCACGTTACTGGTTTTGCTTCAGGGATTTGTGGGTGTGACCGCATCGGGAGATACGAAGCGAAAGTTCTTTGAGGAGCAATACCGCTCATGGATATACTGCTCTGACGATGTGGTGAAACGAATGAACCAGTTCGTCAAGCTCGTGATCGACTCCAGAGGGCGGCATCCGAATCCCAACGAGGGCAGGCAAGCGGTCGGGAATATAGTTTTGGCAATGAGAAGGGATCTACTTGGTAAGAGGAAATTGTCCCCCGAGGACTTCGTCTATACTGACGTTCACGGATAGCGGGCGTCGCTGCGCTTAACAAACGCAACCACGACGCTCATTCATTTGCGGAGATNNTCGCTCCCCGCCGCCTCGTTTGTGCCAAATAGTTGGCGGCGGGGCGTGGTTGCTTGAACGTTATGTGCCATTGCCGCCTATCCTGTTAACAAGGGAACTCAGTCATGGGAAGAGAGATCTCTCTATTTGCGGATTACCACAGTCATGAAAACTCATTGACCAACTACTGCGGCCTAGTCCTTAAGCTTTTGTATGAGGAAAACCCTAAAAGCTTTGAAGAAGTCCTTGCTTCTCTCCTGTCTGACGAAGTCAATCTCTCTGTCGGGCCGTCATTTGCGCAACAAACAAAGACTGAGAGGAGCATTCCAGATCTCGGGATTCATCAATCGTCCTTCTCCATCTTCTTTGAGACAAAACTTGATGACTGGTTCTACAGTGATCAACTGGAACGACATGTCAAGGGATTCGGTGACAAATCACATGTCAACATCCTTTTTGCTTTGTCCAATTTTGAGATGGATGATCTGCAAAATCGCTTCGCAAAGGATATTGCAACGGCGCGGAGTCACAATGTCATATTTGAGGCGATCACATTCGAGGATTTCGTTGGCGCTCTGGAAAAAGCTAATTCATCAATTCAATTCAAATCCATCCTGGCTGACTTTGTAGGCTACCTTGATAGGAGTGGACGGCTTCCCAAATGGAAGTATCTCCTCGATGTTGTAAACTGCGGTGCGACGCTTGACGAGATCCAACGGGGGGCGTATATGTGCCCGGACACAGGCGGCCCGTATGCTCACAGGCGAGCCAGATATTTCGGTCCTTATTCCGGCAAGAAAGTGAACATGATCTACGAGATTAGGGCCGTCGTTGGCATCGATCAGAACCTCGGCGAAGGAAAGGTGAAATGGAAAAACGTTAAAGACAGTGATGCCGACCTTGTGGAAGATGCACTCAAGATACTGAAGGGAAGTGCCCAATGGCGCATTGACGAGAATTCAAAACATCCAACTCAGATATTCCTCCTCAATGAAGGCAACGCAACAGACTTCGTCAAAGATTCGAGCGGCGGAATGCAGCAGTCCAAGAAGTACTTTTGGGACATTGCATCGGTGCTGCAAGCCCACAACTCAGCTGAGCTTGCTTACAAGCTGAACGGCAGGAGATGGAGTGAGTTCCGATAGGCGGCAACGGCACATAACACGCCAACAACGTCGCTCCCGTGGTTGATAGGCTATGTTGAAGCTGTGCGAGAACAAATAGTGGTCGCTCCATGGCGCACTCATTCATAAAACAGCGTCGAGTGCGCCACGGCGTTGTTGGTCGAGACGTTAGCTGCAATCGCCGTCTTTCCGGAGGAATATGAAACGAAAAGCTAAGATCATTCCCAAGCCGATCCATATTGATTCGGTAATCCAAATGGTTCGAGGCGAGCGAGTGATTCTGGATACCGATCTTGCGAAGGTCTACGGACTTCCAACTTTCCGATTGAATGAAGCCGTCAAACGCAATCGTGATCGTTTCCCGGATGATTTCTTGTTTCAGCTCTCGAAGGACGAACACGATACTTTGACATCGCAGAGTGCGATTTCAAACAAGGGCCGAGGCGGACGGCGGACTCTCCCCTATGCCTTTACGGAACACGGTGCGATCATGGCGGCAATGTTGCTCAACAGTGTCGCCGCTGTGAGCATGAGTGTCTATATCGTTCGCGCTTTTCTG
>PMNP01000077.1 GCA_003161755.1 Ignavibacteriota bacterium
TCGGTTTCTGGAACACCATGCCGACCCGCTTGCGCAGCTCGATGCAGTCCGTCTTGGGGTCCAGGATATTGCGGCCGTCGAGCAGCACCGTCCCTTCCGCCCTTTGGTTGGGATACAGGTCGTACATGCGGTTGAGCACGCGCAGCAGCGTGGACTTGCCGCATCCCGACGGTCCGATGATCGCGAGGACTTTGTTCGCCTCAACGTCCATGGAGACGTTTTTTAACGCGTGTGTCTTGCCGAAATACGCGTGGATCTCTCTGGCCGCCATCTTGATTGAGCGTTGATCGCCCGGAGTTTTCTGGGGCGTAGTGTGGGGTTCCCTGGTCATCGGTTTTATCATGGCGGATGAAGTGTCAGCGTTGGTCATAGCGTTGCCTGGTCACAAATCGAAAGATAATGCTGAGGACAAAGATCAAAAAGATAAGGACAAACGAGGCTGCCCATGCCTGCCGATTCCAATCCTCGAAGGGAGCCTTGGCATAATCATAGATGAAAACGGTCAGCGACGCGATGGGGTTCATGATGGACGTCGACCAGAAACGATTCCCCAAAGCCGTGAAAAGCAACGGGGCTGTCTCCCCAGCCGCTCTGGCCAGCGCAAGCAGAATCCCCGTGGTGATCCCTTTGAGGGCCGTAGGGAGCACGATCCGAAGCGTGGTCTTCCATCGCGGGATCCCGAGCGCAAGGCCTGCTTCACGAAATGATTGAGGAACAAGTCTGATCATTTCCTCCGTCGTGCGGGTGATCGTTGGCACCATAAGGATGGCAAGTGCAACGCCGCCGGCAAGTGCGGAGAAATGTCCCATCGGGAGAACGATGAGAATATACGCTACCACGCCAACCACAATGGACGGAATTCCGCTCAACACATCTGCGAGAAACCTCACGGCAGTGCCGAACGGTGAATCACCGTATTCCGCCAGGTAAATCCCCGCCAGAATTCCCACCGGCAAGCCGATGAGCGCACCAAGCCCGATAAGAATTCCTGTCCCGACAATGGCATTTGCCATTCCTCCTCCTTCTTCCCCTACAGGCTTGGGCATTTGGAGAAAGAAATCCAGATTCAAGGCGCCTAGTCCCTGGATGAGCGAATAGGCAAAAATCAAGATCAACGGAGCAACTGCCAGGACTACACAAAGAAGCGAGAACGACGTCATGAAGACGTTCTTCGTTTTTCGCCAATAATACACCTTGCTAGGCGGCGTCTTCATGCGGTTTTGAACTTTCTCGTTAGACTCCACACAATGAGCCGGGCCAGGGCGTTGAGGATCACAGTGATAACAAAGAGCACGAGTGCAATTTCGATCAGAGCGTGCGTGTAGATCTCGGTTGTGGCTTCAGCAAATTCGTTGGCGAGGACGCTTGCCATGGAATATGCGGGACTGAACAGAGAAGCAGCAATCTCCGGCCTGTTTCCGATCACCATCGTCACTGCCATGGTTTCTCCCACGGCCCGGCCAAGGCCGAGAAGCGTGGCACCAAGAATACCAGACCGGGCACTCCGGAGAACAATCCTTGTCGTTTCCCACCGTGTCGCTCCAAGGGCAAACGCCGCCTCCCGTTGCAGGCTGGGGATGGACTTCAAGACATCACGGGAAATCGAGGTAATAATCGGGAGAACCATGATGGCAAGGATCAGTCCTGACGCAAGCATGCCAAAACCATACGCTGGACCGGAGAAGAGGGGTATATATCCGAGACTCTTGCGCAAAAACGGTTCGACAGTAATGCGCAACCATGGGACCAAAACGAACACTCCCCACAATCCGTACACGATACTTGGAATCGCCGCCAGCAATTCCACGACGAACGAAAGTGGCTGCTCAAGCCAACGAGGACAAAGTTCGGAAAGAAAGACTGCAACGCCCAGGCTGAGCGGAAGCGCGATGAGAAGCGCCAGCAGGGAAGAACCAAGCGTGCCGAAGATGAACGGCAGGGCCCCAAATTGATCCTGCACGGGGTCCCATGTGGACGTCGTAAGAAATGACCATCCGAATTTCTCGATGGAGAGATGCGACCCCCGGTACATCTCGAACGCCATAAGGAAGACCAGGGAAAAGACCACGAACCCGAACAGCCGTGTGAGATTCTCAAAGACAAAATCACCCACGTTATGAATGCGCCACCGGTTCTTGCGTGGAGAGGAAGATACAGAGGGGGCGGGAAAATTCCCGTCCCCTTGTATCTGTTGTGCTGTCTCAATTGCGGGTGTAGCCATGAGGATTTTGATCTTCTTTCAACTACTTGGAAGCGATGCTTGCGATTTTCTTCTCGCACATCTTCAGAACTTCCTTCGGAAGAGGCGCATAATACAAATCCTTGGCATATGACTGGCCATCTGCCATGGCCCAGGTGAGAAATTTCTTCACAGCCTCGGCCTTGTCGTTGTCTTTCATGTTCTTATAGATCAGAAGCCACGTGAACCCGGATATGGGATAGGAATCCTTTCCATCCGCATTCGTAATGGAAACGCGAAGATCATCCGGGAGGTTCTTTGCCGAACCCGCGGCTGCTGCCGCAACGGCATCAAACGTCGGCTCGACAAAATTCCNNAAGTTTGCACGGCATAGGCAAGCTCGACATAACCGATAGATCCTTCCGACTGCTTAACAAGTCCCGCGACACCTTCATTCCCCTTGCCGCCGAGTCCGACGGGCCAATTAACCGAGGGACCCTTTCCAACCTTGTCAGCCCAGGGTTTGCTTGCTTTGGTCAGATAATCGGTGAAGATGTTTGTCGTCCCGCTTCCGTCCGATCGATGAACAACAATGATCGATTTATCCGGTAAATTTTTCCCAGAATTAATT
>PMNP01000240.1 GCA_003161755.1 Ignavibacteriota bacterium
CGAGGTCATGTTCTAGTACCATAGTCGAAAAGGAGAGTATCATGCTCATTCGCAATTTCATTACAAAGGCTTTGCTGATAGCACTCATTCCGATCATGGTGACGGACCTGAATGCTCAAAGCAGACCGTATGAAGGACCTACGGATGAAGCGGGCGATCCCAGCGCTTCCCGATTGGGATTGATGAACGGCAACAGGGTCTCCCTCCAGATCAGTAATAAGGTCTCTTTCGGAGGGTGGCCAAGTCCGCTCGTTTCTCTGTGGCCCAATGACGCCACAGGATTGAATACATTCGACAGCTTCAATCTTATTGTCGGCAACATGGTATTTATTCAGAAGTGCCCCACATGCCCCTTTGATTCCATCCCAGTGACCGACGAAGGGGACATCCAGTCTCTTGGAAGCCAACATTTGTTGGACACTTTGTGGTGTGCGCAAAGCTCCTCCATTCAACCTAATTTTATGGACCAGCCGCTGGGTTCATCCATTGAATGGGGATTCTATCCGGTGTTCGGATATTTCAACAGACTGAGCGACTACGCTGCCATTAGCAACCGTCCCGAGTCATGGCCACCGAATGGATGGCCGTCTCGTGGTTTGGAAACGAAATGGCCAGGTGAGTGGAACGGTCGGTTTGGCAGAGGCGTGCAATACGCCGATCTGGAGGCCTATTGGGCTGCAAATGATGCTCAGGACCAGGAAAACCTCATACCTAAGGATCCTTCGGCGCCTCCGCTGACTGTGCGGTTCTATCCACGTCCCGGCCACTATATTGGCGATCTCAGCCCGAACGATGTTACAATCCAGCGCGGTGACGCGTGGGGCGGTTTGGGCCTGCGGGCTGAAGTCAGGGCATATCAGTGGAATAATCAACAAACCCGCGATGCAGTCTTCTTTGAATATAATGTCTCGAATATCTCCGATTATGATCTGACCCGAGGAGTGTTTGGTTTTTACCTCGACTGTGCCAATGGCAACAAGTCTCCTACCTCCGCCGCGGAAGATCAGATCGGGTATTTTGACACGCTGCAAGCTTTCACCTATACGTGGTCGTTGGCCGGAGCAGGCTTTGGAGGTGGAACCCCGCCTGTGAGCGGCTGGGCATTCTTGGAAAGCCCTGGGGTTGCGACCGATGGAATCGATAATGACCACGATGGCATGATTGATGAGCGTCGTGACAACCCCGCAGAAGGACCGTGGGGAGGATTCAACGGAGTGATCAGAGGACAGGATGCCGTAAGAGCAGCATTCGTGGCATCCCATGACACCAGCAAGTTCCTCAAGTACTTCGGCTACAAGAGCCTCGATCAGGTTCCTGCGATCGCGCAGGGAGTCTGGTGGCCGGGCGACGAGGATGGCGACTGGAGAGATTGGAATGACGCGAACCACAATGGCAAATTCGATCCAGGTGAAGATATCGGCGATGACGTCGGACTTGACGGCGTTGGTCCGAGCGATCTGAACTACACTGGACCCGACGCAGACGGCACTGAGTGCAACCACAGACCGGATTTTCTAGAGGGTGTCGGTGCAGAACCGAATTTCGCGATTACCGACGTGCATGAATCGGACATGCTTGGACTTACCTCATTCTCGATGTTTCCGCATCCCCAGCAGACTGGCGCGGCACAACTCAAGAATGACCAGAATGTCTACGACACTCTTACTGCTCCTAGGCTGCTTCAGGAGTTCCCCAATCCTTCAAACCTCTACGTGTCATTTGGATCAGGCATTTTCCGACTCGCCCACGGCAGAACGGAACGGCTCTCAATGTCCAATGTCAACTCGTACGAGCCTTTGATCGGTCTGAATGACGTCGCCGACCATCATCCGGCACCTTCTCTCTACCAGAAGCTCAAGATGGTGGAACTTGTTTATCAGAATAGCTACACGTTTGCCCAGGCGCCCCTTACCCCAACGCTTTCTGCGAAGGCTGCTGACGGAAAGGTGTATCTCTCCTGGGATGACAAATCCGACAAACTCACCCGCGAACCCTTCCTGGGTGGCGTGAATGATTTTGAGGGCTACAAGCTCTACCGGTCGACCGACAAACACTTCCAGGATGCGGAGGTTCTTCGCGACGGGTTTGGAAATCCCGCCGGGAAGAAACCTATTTTCCAGTGCGATGTCGTTGACTCCATCAAGGGATTCGTGAGTTTCACATCGGTGAATGGACTCGAGTATTATCTTGGAGACGACACCGGCCTGAAGCATTACTTTGTGGACAACACCGTGCAGAATGGCCGCACATACTACTACGCTCTTATTGCCTATGACTACGGCATCCAGGGAGTCGGAGCTTTGGGGCTTTCCATGACCCCCTCCGAAAGCAATACGATCGTCAGTCTGGACGAAAGCGAAAACGTGGTCGGCATTGGACAAAATGTTCAAATCGTCACGCCTCATCAGGATGCGGCAGGATATGTGCCACCGAACCTGACGATCACTGATCCGCAGGATATTCAATCGAATGCGACCATACAGGCAACGGTGTTCAACTCGGATGCCGTGAAGGCCAATCACGTCTACTCGTTGAAATTCGACACGGCTGTTGTCACTTGGAAAACCGTTGCTGCCAATCGCCCAAAACGGGAGGGATTCTTCACGACGAAGGGATATTCCATCACCGACGTCACGGCAGGTACTTCACCTCTCACCACTGAAGATTCAAAAACCGGTTCCAAACAGAACTGGGAGAGCGCGACCATCAATACAACCACCAAATACTGGCGGATTGCGAGTGGCGGCATTACCACAAACGTTGTTGATGGCCTTCAGTTCTTCATTCAGCCAAAAGCAGCGGTCCCTGCGGTTGATTCGGTATTGACCAAATGGCAGACAGGTAACGCTCCCATCGGTATCGCCATTGATTCGATTGAGATGCCATATTACGCGTACGACTACAATATCGTCTTCGTAGACACCACGGTGGCGGCAACTCCTGCTTACAAGTCAAAGACCACTAGCAGAAACCTTGCACCCATATTGGATGCAAACGGCCATTCCATTACAACGGCCAGCAAGATCCTGCTTGGA
>PMNP01000255.1 GCA_003161755.1 Ignavibacteriota bacterium
GGACACGCTTCATCATAAAGCCGTTCGCGCAACGACCCCAAGCCAGGGGAGACCGAGTCGAGAAAGCCAGCGTCGGGAAGTCCGCCCCACTCCCTGCTGAACATCGCTTTGTGGCCGGCCGCGCAGACGCTGCGCTTGATCCTCGATGGGGCCAGGTCCCCCACGAGCACGGCCGGAATCCAATCGCAAATCTCCACCCAGCTCGCTGCGGCTTCATACACCGAAGGCGCAACATTCCGGCAATGAAGAATCTTGCTCCACCACCATTCGGAGGAGTATTTTCCGCCGATGTTCGCCAGGTATTCGGGGTGCAAAACGGAGGCGACTTCTGTGATGCGTGCGGCTTCCTCGTGTCCGGAATGATCCTTCCAAAGCCAGACCATTGCGTCGGGGTTACCCCTGAATCGATCGCTGGAACAAAGCGCATGTCCGTCGGCACGAATTGGCATTGGACTGCTTCCGGTCGTGTCCACTCCGATCCCGATGACATCGGAAGCCCGGAAAGAGGATTCTACGCTTTGCGCCTTTCGAAGCCCCTCCCTGATGGTCACTTCAATTCCCTCGACATAGTCTGCGGGGTTCTGTCGCGCAACCAGAGGGTTTACGGAATCCACGAGGACCCCGTCGTTGCCGGACGGATACGCAAAAACGTGACTCGCCAACTCATTGCCATTCGACACGTCGACGATCAGCGACCTGCAGGAATTCGTTCCAAAGTCCAGACCGATAACATATTTCTTCATCGTGCCTTCCCTTATCCGACCCAACCGGGAGATCCAGCGACACTATGCTTCACGACCCACCCCTCCCACCCGAGAGGATCTCTTAATATACCATGATTGCGACCCAGGCGGGAGTCCACATTCAAGTAACGTGATGCTTGCCCTTTGTGCGCTCAATGAAGCAGGAGTAGTTGAAATTCCGGTGGATAGTGTTTGGAGAACTTCACTCCTGGAGCGGGAAGATGNNCATATTGAGGAGTTTCTTGATAAGGTTGATATCCTGTCCTTCAAGCGGGATGGTTTCGAGATTCCAATCGAATGAGACGACGTACGTTCGTTCCTCATGATTCCGCGTTCCGAGCCCAAATGCGAGTTGCAAGAATTCCGGCCAATACGGCTTTGCGGTTTGAGGCAGAAGATCGTGAACTCTGGCCGAGACCCAGTAAATATGGTAATCATAAAGATCGTTAATCTTGAACGAATGTCTATTCAGAGGATAATACAGGCTCCATTTCAATTCGAAGTTTCCAAAGAAAGGAACTCTGTCCTGCAATGCAGCATAGCCTGTCCCAAGGAGATCAAACACGACGTCATTGATATCGAAACCGTAAATGCTGAATCCATCGCCCACTTCGATGGCCGGGCCATACAGACCGCTTGCAGCAAGCGCCCACCAGAATGCAGTGCTCGAGTCGTGTCCTCCCCATAAGAGCATGTCACGGATCCCACGGAACATATAGTAACAGGTAAAGAGATGTCCTTCCTTGTCCACCCCCATGTCGGTGTCCCACCAACCTTNNCAGCCGACAGAAGCCACACTCGCCATATTGTATCGAGAAAAGAATGAATGCGTGGCGTACGATGAATCGGCAGCAAGGGAATCTGGCGGCGATGCCAATTGTCCTACGGCTTGAGAACACACAAGAAATACCGCGCAACACAACACATTGAATCTTCCTGAGTTTCCAAGATGCATAATTGTCCTCGAGAATTAATCTGATTACTTAGCGTCAGGCATCTGCCGGGTTCTTCGCTCAGAATTGATGTGTCGCAACACAATGTCAACTACGGCGTAATATTTGGATAGAATGCCACAGTGACCCCCAGTGCAATCTCGCCATCAGTGAATGACGAGAAAGACTCATCCGCGTTGAGCGTCCCGACGAAATTGAACCAATGCACCCATCGGTACTGAAGCGCCGTTCGCAAGGAGAGATTGTCCGACACTTCCCATTGCACCCCTCCCTCGAGGAACGCGCAATTCCCATTATATCCTCGCCCGCTCACTTTTTGAAGCAGCGTGGTAAGTCCTCCCCCTACTCCTACAAATGGTCGGCGATATACTGCGCTCTCTCCAAAATACCGCAGCACTTCCAAGGAAGCCCCGCCAATCAACATTCTTCCGCTCGCGGGTCTTGTCATTTCATCCGCCAACGATTCGGACCCTGACTGAAAACTCACGAGGACTGCTGAATTCTCTCCGATAACATACCCTGGGCTGATGGTGACATTCACGCCACCATTGCCGAGGGTTGAAGACGCGTGAAGGAATGGCAATGCAGCAACTTCAAAGAACAAGCCCGCGTGGTGAACGCCGCATGAATCTGTGTTCTGGCCCACGAGTGTTGCCGGAGCAACAACGATGATCATCAGCACCAGGAGGTTTTTCATCAGTAGACCACCCCCGCTTTCAAGGCCTTGCCGTCGAGATAGATAGCTGGCGCCGGCAGATGGAAGTGATCGAGCGCGATGAACAGGCCTCGCAAAAACGGGCTGTCTGTTTCAATTTTGGATAAATTGTAGTCCAAAGCAAGATAAAACTGCTTTGTCCCTCCCCCTGATCCGTCGAGATTGCGCACCGCTGCTCCCAACGAAATTCCAAGCCAGGCAGGAATGGATTTCGCCCATGCATCACTCATCAGGAAATGCGGGTCCATTCCAAGCCAATATATCTGCCCTTGGTAATCATCAATGAATACTCGAGATTGCTTTTGCTTCAATGCGTCGATGTACTCACTACTTGGGAAATAGCTCCACTTCAGCGACAAATTCCTCAGCACCGGAAACGCCTCCTGGGCCAGGGGGATTGAAGCACCGATCACGTCAGAGAACGCATCACCAGGGCTAAACCCGTAGTCCTTATGAAATCCGTCTTCCACCTCGACATAGAGTTGATAAAGAAGTCCGAAAGCTGATCCATAGAAGACCGACGCTCTCGACTCAAATCCGCTCCAGGTGAGGGCATAGGTGAACAAATGCGACAATACATACGCTCCGTAAGCATGCCCGAACTTGTCGATGTTCAAAGCATAGTCCCAATCGTTTTCAAAACGGAACGGGGCGCGTTGTCCTTGCCACCAGGCTTGTTGCTGATAAATGTGGACCAATGCAACTGTCCCCGCAGTGAGAGTACCAATAATGACCAGTCGGCCTGTGTGAATATCCGACGTATCCAGGGGGTGCTCTTCTTGTCCTGCGACTGCATTGACCGCGGATACTATGAGCAATAACACAACACTTATTAATTTCATCGTCACTCCTGCTCTTCATGTTGAGGGTGGTCTCACGCACATATGCCAACCCGGCGGACAACAACCGGAGAGTGCGCGAAAACAGCGTCTCGGAGTTTGTGATGCGAACGCATTGACGACGATCAAATAAGCAGGGGTTGGGACAAGAGAAGGGAAAGCGGTTGCGAAGTGGTGGGCTCTACGTTGGCGGAACNNCATCGAACGGATCCGAATCCAGCTGGGGAGCGTCTTCGTCGTACACGACGCGAAGTTTCGAACGACACTCCGAAGCGGCGACGGGTTGAATGCGCGCAAGCCCTTCTGAAAGCGATAGAGCTGGGGAAGGAACAAGCGTCCAGCCGACGGAAAGGAGATATTCCTGGGTAATGGCCAGATCATCATAGTCATGGACAACAAATTGACCTGCGAAGAGGTCATCGAGATTGATCCCGTCCCCCACAAGTGCCACAATTGTGCACCACAAGACGAAGATGAATAACACTGATCGTTGCTTCATAGGGACAGCATGAAAATCTGGAATTGCTTTCGGCCCGGCTTGGAAAACACTGTAGGCACAAACCACAGCAAAGTCAAGTGTGCTGACGGGATTGTTGGAAGACGCCTTTCTGGAACCTAGGAGGGGTTGACATTGTTTGTGGATTTGTGTAGGATAATGCCGTTGCGCAAAAACAGTTCCATATCCCGGTGCTTGTGTGAATAGATTTGTCAAAGGCGGCTCCTGGACCTTCTTTTTCCTGGCATGGGGTGTTGCATTCCTCCTCTTCGCCGATGCGGCCAATCTTGACGATCTCTTCTCCTCAAACTACGTACTCCACGACGATGACGAAGTTACTGCCGGTCTTAGTGCAGTCCCGGCAACGTCAAGTCACCAAACAACGCCTGCCCCCGGACAATTGCCTCCTCCTCCGGAGCGTGTCGTCGTTGATCAGGACAGCCCCTCGTTGGCGGCCGATGCAGACGCTTCCACCCTTGTTGCGAAGTCGCTGCTTTGTGAATCGGCGGCAGTGTTGTACCATTCCATACCTTCCAACGGTGTATCCCTCATCAAGTTGTGCACCCTCCTGATTTAGCACTCGCTTTAATTCCGCGAATAGCCATGCGATCGTCACCCGCCTGAAGGCAGGTGCGCCGCGATTTGTGACATTTCCCATTGATCAACGATGTGGGTGGCGACCAGTCATTCCCATCGAATTGCACGTTCACCAACCACAATGACACCATGCAACGCTTTATTCCCTTGTTATGCGTTCTGCTCTGTGTCGTGAGCGGAACATCGTTCGGACAACTTGACACGATCCGGATTACCTTCGTGGAAGCGGAACGCCAGTTCACGAACGGCAATCTGCAGATGCTTGCTGCACGGTTCAATATTGATGCCGCCCGCGCCGCAATTGCCGATGCAAGACTTTGGACCAATCCCAATATTGCAGTCGAGCAGAATATCTACAACCAATCAACACAACGGTGGTTTGACGTCACGTCCTCCGGCAATACCGGGGTGCAGATTCAGCAACTGTTTCTCCTGGCAGGCAAACGCGGGAAACAGGAGCACATTGCGGAGGTTAACACCGCGTTGGCAGAAGATTCCTTCAATGACCTTTTGCGCACGCTCAAACTGGAACTGCGGACCGATTTTTATACCATCTACTTTCTTCATCAGTCTGTTGAGTTTTATGATGAAAGCATATCATCCATCGAAAAGACCGTTTCCATGATGGAGGGTCTGTACGCACAGCGGTCAGTTCTCCTGTCCGATGTCCTCCGGCTCAAATCACTTCTCTTTTCATTGCAGAATGAGCGTCTCGGGTTGGTGCAGAGGATCGCCGATTCTGAGACAAGCCTGCGGATCCTCCTCTGTGATACCTCCCTGGCGGTGAAGACGTATCTCCCCGTCATTGACCTCAATCGGCTTGAAGCATTCAGTCCTGATTCGCTGAGTCCGAATGAAGTCATGGCGGCGGCCTTGGAACACAGGCCGGACCTCAGGAAAGCCTCGGGAACAGTCATGCTCGAGGAAGCCAATCTGGCATATCAGAAGTCGCTGGTCATCCCTGATCTGACAGTCGGTGGATTGTGGTCCAGGGCGGGAAGTTACATTCCAAACTATTTTGCCCTGACACTGTCAATCGATCTCCCCATCTTCAACCGGAATCAGGGCAGGATCGAACTCTCGGAGCGCACGCTCGACGCCAATCGGCTGATTTCGGACAACTACCGGATCACGGTCTCTCAGGAAGCTGTCACTGCTCTTCACAGGGCATCCGAGTTGGATCACCTGTATCGAGCCTCGAACAGCAGTTTCCTTCATGATTACCATACTCTGCTGAATGATATGATTGCAAATTATCAGAAGCGTAACATGAGCGTCATCGCATTCGCGGATTTTATTGAATCGTATCGCACAAGCATGGTACAGATGAACCAGTTGGCAAATGATCGGGCCAGCGCGTTTGAAGCTCTTTCATATGTCGTTGGCACAGATATTTTTATTCCTTGAGGATTTCGCCATGAAGAATACTATCACAGCGTCCATGGTTGCGGCAGTCGCGCCCTTCGTGATAGCAGCGTGCCTCTCCTCCGGTTGCAACAATACCGATTTGGCAACGACGAGGCGCCAAACAGCGGTATGCCGTCCCGTGGTCTCAAACGATGGCGCATACATCACATTTCCCCGGAGCTATCCCGGAGGCTCCCAGATCAAAGCAATTGGCGTCCGCAAGGGAAGCGCCACCATCCCCGTCATCTCTCCTGCGCGGGTCGTTGCCACCATTGTTCCGGGACTGACATCGAACGAGACAATCGTATTGTTCGATGTTCCGGACCTCACCTCCCTCTATTCTCAATACCGCCAGAACAAGGTCAATATGGAGCGTACGAATTCCAACCTTGCCCGTACCAGGCAGATGTTTGCCAACCAGGTCGCAACGGCAAAAGATCTCAGTGAATCAGAAAATGACGCAGCCAATGCAAAGGCCGCTCTGGCGGAGAGCGAGGGGAAACTTCGTGGATTGGGCTACAATCCCGTCGAACTTGAATCCGTGTCTGCCGGCACTGCGTGGTTGATGTGCGACGTTTCAGAATCACAGCTTCATGAGGTTCAGAAGGGAGAGGAAGTTGGGATAGTGTTCAACTCAGCGCCCAACCGGAGATTCAGCGGGCACGCAGACGCAGTGGGAGAGGTTCTTGACCCGATAACCCGCACGGTAAAGGTGCGCGTATCCACCCGCAATACCAACAACCAATTACTGCCGGGCATGTTTGCGCGCGTCGATTTCGGGGATCCCATCAACGGTGTCGTTATGCTGCCCACAACCGGAGTAGTGACCGTCGAAGGAAACGACTATGCCTTTGTCCAGCGGTGTGACACGGCATTCGAACGACGGCGGATCACCGTCGGATCTTCAGGCCCGGACAGTGTCGTCGTCCTTCATGGGCTTCAGGACGGAGACACCGTCGTTGTTGGAGGGTCTATTCTCCTGAAGGGACTAAGCTTTGGGTACTAGCAGACGAAAACGGGATGGTCAGTCCGGGACATATGTCATTTCTCAGGAATCCCGCAACTCCATGGAATGAGAGAACACGATGATTCGTCAACTCCTCACGTCTTCACTCAATCACCGGATGGCCACGATGAGTCTTGTCCTTGCAATTGTCGTGGCTGGACTTTACTCGTGGATGACGCTTCAGAAAGAGGCGTATCCGGATGTTGGGGACACACAGGTGACCGTAATCACCTTGTTCCCGGGACGCGCAGCAACCGAGGTAGAGCAACAAATCACCGAGCCTCTGGAGCGCGTGCTGAATTCTGTTCCGAAAGTAATCAACCGTCGTTCAAAAACCATTTTTGGCCTTTCCGTCATTCAGCTTACGTTCGAGGACGGCACAGACGACTATTTTGCCCGTCAGCGCGTTTTGGAAAGGTTTGGTGATGCTGTTCTCCCCGATGGCGTCAGTCCATCGTTGGGTCCCCTCACTGGTCCGGTGGGAGAGATCTTTCGTTATGTGATCGAAACCACCGGCCTGCAGACCCCCATGGAGCTGCGGACGCTGCAGGATTGGGTGGTGATCCCACAACTATTGCAGGTCCCCGGCGTGGCCGATGTCATCAATTTTGGCGGCCTGGTGAAACAGTACCACGTGATAACATCCCCCGACAGATTGCGGCAATACAATCTCACCATTCAGAATGTCATCGACGCTGTTACAGCCAACAATCTGAACACCGGCGGCAACGTGCTTCTGAGAGGCGAACAGGCGTTTGCCGTGCGAAGCATAGGCGCAATCCGAAAACGTGAAGATATCGCAAACATCGTCGTCGCCGTTCAGAGCGGCGTTCCAGTTTTTATCCGGGACGTTGCATCGGTCGAGGAGTTTCCCTTATCCCCTGCTGGAGTCCTCGGATACACCATCAAATCGGGGGACAGTTCATTCCTCGACGTGAACTCCAGCATCCAGGGCCTCGTCGCGATGCGGAGAGGGGAGAATCCGTCGACCGTTGTTGCCGATCTGAAGGAAAAAGTCCGGAACATCAACGAAAACGCTCTCCCTCCTGGAGTTAAGCTCCGGATGACCTACGATCGCAGTCAGCTGGTGGATTATACCATTGACACCGTGACCAGGACGTTGTTCGAGGGCATTTCGATCGTCGTCATCGTCCTCATATTCTTCATTGGGAGTGTCCGTTCAGCCCTCGTTGTGGCAACCACTATCCCGGTATCTATGTTGTTTGCGTTCACCATGATGAAACTCACGGGAATTCCCGCAAACCTTCTCTCACTTGGAGCGATTGATTTCGGCATCATTGTTGATGGCGCTGTCGTGATGGTGGACAACATTATGCGGCGCTATCGCGAGGCCACACCTGTGGAGCATGGAGAAGGCATTACCCGATTCACCTTGACGGCGGCGCAGGACGTGGGAAGGGAGATTTTCTTCTCCATAGCAATCATTATTCTCGCGTATCTTCCGATCTTCTCTTTTCAACGGGTCGAGGGCAGGTTATTCTCTCCCATGGCCTATACCCTTGCATACGCCATCACTGGATCACTCATTCTTGCCCTCACGGTAATTCCGGTTCTGATGAGCATGATCTACCGCAAGCATTTTGAATCGCAGAGTCCAGGCCGGATTGAATGGCACAACCCGTTTTATGGCTGGATGGAAAAGCGTTATGACACGCTTCTGCAACAGGTCCTTCGTCGGCCATTGGCCGTTGTTCTCTGTTCCTTTTCCATCGTTGCCCTTTTGGTCTGTGTTGGTTATACGCTAATAGGAACTGAATTCCTTCCGGAACTGGACGAAGGAGCAATGAACATCCGCTGTTTCTTCCCCGTCGGCATTTCGCTGAATGAATCCGCAAGGTATATGCCCGTCGTCAGAAAAGTGATCAGCAGCCACGAACAGGTCAATGTTGTGCTGACGCAATTGGGAAGAAATGACGACGGGACTGATCCTTATGGACCGAACCGCCTGGAGATCTTTGTCGGACTCAAAGAGTATTCCGCGTGGCACCAGCATATTACAAAACAGCAGCTCCTGCTTCAGATAAAGTCAGAGCTTGAGCAGGCGATACCCGGGATCATGCTCTCGTTCTCTCAGCCCATCCTCGATAATGTCACGGAGGCCGTGACAGGAAGCGTGGCAGATCTGGCGGTGCTGATATGCGGAGACAACCTTGCGCTCATGAGACTGGAGGCTGACACCGTGCTCTCGGTCATCCGAACGATTCCCGGTGCGAGCGAATCCGGGATTGAGCAGGAGGCGAACCAGGCGCAGTTGTCGATCGACATTGACAGAACCGCGGCAGCGAGGTTTGGCATTAACGTGAGTGATATTCAGAAGATGATCGAGGCTGCCATTGGCGGAAGAGTCATCGGCTCCCTGTACGAAAAGGAGCGCCGCGTTGACATTGTTGTTCGCTATTCATCGGAATACAGAGGTTCACTTGACGCCGTGAAACAAATGCTGGTCACNNCCTCGTCGGGCCTTCATGTGCCACTTTCTGAACTGGCCACCGTGAGTCTGCTCGACGGCCCGACGATTATTCAGCGGGAAGATGGAACGAGGCAGATATCGGTGCGCACGAATATCCGCGGGCGTGACCAGGGAAGTTTTGTCACCGAGGCCCAAGCAAAGGTCGAAAGGGCCATCAAGCTCCCGAAGGGATACAGCATCGAATGGGGAGGTCAGTTTGAAAACCTTTCCCGCGCCGGCGAACGACTTGCGGTAGTCATTCCGCTGACGATTGGAATTATCTTTCTCATCCTCGTTGCCTTGTACAGAGATATCCGGTACGTTGTCATCGCCATGGCAGGAATTCCCCTTGCGCTGGCGGGTGGCATTGCCGCACTGATGCTTCGCGGATACAACTTCAATGTCTCTGCAGGAGTTGGTTTCATTTCTTTGTTTGGCGTCTCCATTATCGCTGGGGTGCTCTACGTGTCGCGAACGAACAGACTCATTGACGACCAAGGTCTCTCTTTGCCCGACGCCGTGTTGAAAGCCGCACACATTCAACTCCGGCCTAATCTCATGACAATGCTGCTTGCACTCCTGGGATTAATTCCCGCTGCGCGCGCAACCGGCATAGGATCCGATGTGCAGAGACCGCTTGCCACGGTCATTGTCGGCGGGCTCTCATCGGCACTGGTCCTGACACTTTTTGCACTTCCAGCCCTCTATCTCCTGCTGCTTCGGGTACACAAACATGATTCCAAAGGAGGAACGAATGCTTGAGGTTTCGATCTTTCTCGATGAGGATGACTTTTACCAGAATGAGCGTACCTACGAATATGTCATGCGGTATCTGATGCGTCACGGGATAATGGGTGCCTCGGTGCTTACGGCCATGATGGGGTATGGACGAAAACATCATTTACAGCATAGGAAGGGTATCGGAGTCGCCGATGAGGCTCCCATCATGATCTTGTTTATCGATGAGGAGATCAAAATCAGGACGGTTCTCCCTCATGTCAAGGAGGTCATTGGGGATGGATTGATCGTGACGAAGCAGGTCGAACGAATGTAACCTTACAACGATGAAATTATGAAGCCCACTGCGAGGAGTGCCAGAGTCANNGTCTGACAGATCCGTAACAATCGTATATTGACAACAATCCCAATCAATCCCAGGACTGCGCCAGGTATCCCCGCAACAAAGATTCCAACAACCGGAAGCGCAGCCCAGAGCCATTCGTACCAAAGGAGACTTGCGCCAAGATGATACCGCACTCCATCAACCATCACTGTGGGAAGCGGGTCGAGAAATATTCCCCGCTCGATCGAGGCATCTGCCCATGTCTTATCCAGCCGCTTTAGAGCATATCGTCNNGTCGGTCGAGCTTCACACCAAGCAGACGATTTTCAAAACCGGGGACTTTGAAGGGATAAATCATGGGATATTCCTCGCGTGGAAAATGGAATCAGATGTTCGTGGCACATCGACGAAAGGAAGGACACAATGCCGTTGCGCTCCGGGAAGGAGGTTTGTGTATGAATGATGTTAACGGAAAATACGTCGAAGGCAGGCCAGATGCAACTCGGGTGCAGTACGGGCTGAAGGGCATGAGATGGGGACCATAGCAGCGCATGGACTCGGAAATTGGCCGCTGGCAAGTGGAATCATCAGGCAATAACCCCGGATCACCCTCCTCCGGTCAAAGTGAATTTCCCGGATCAGAGAAGGTGGTGCCCCGGGGGGGGGGATGGCCTTCTATTCGACGCCTCTATTTCATGAGCACCATCCGTTGGATGACGGTTGTACCGCCGGCTTCGAGCCGACAGAAGTAGATACCCGAGGACTTTTGCTGACCATCGAACCGGACAATGTGACGTCCCGACTCCTGGAAACCACTCACCAGAACAGCCACTTCTCTCCCAAGAAGATCGAATACAGAGAGTCTCACGGCGCCGTGTGCTGTCAGTTGATAAGTGATTTCTGTGCCTGGGTTAAATGGATTCGGATAGACCTGGAGAAGGTTGTAGGAGCGGGGCGAGGCGGGGGGTAATTTCACGGAAGTGATCGCAGGGTGTAGTTCAATGGATTGTCCCGGCATCACGACGAGCTTGTTGGGAGAGGTAAAGTTAGCGACGATGCTGGTGCTGTAGGAATCCGGTGGCGGCATGGTGTGTATCGGAATGTCGTGCGCTGCGTGGATTGTCGCTGCTGCCGCCGTCGCCTCCTGGGGAGTCATGGTGTAAATTCCATCCATGGGCAACAGGGCATAGGTGATATGTTGATTGGAAAGATCGGCCATNNCACCCGCATGATAGATTTTGATGCTGTCGAACTCAACGACATAGCCCACGCAGCTGGTAATTGAATGATAGCTGTTGTGGGCCGGAACCGCAGTAATCCGGATATTGCCGATGGTAAAACTCTGATATACCCCCCCGATCAGCGCGTTAGCCGCCCTGATTACCTGACACTCAGTCTTTTGTCTCACACGAGAGAGATCGTTGTGATCGGAGTGTTCATGGGTGATGAGAACGATATCCGCTGAATCAGAATAGTCGTTTACCTCAAAAGGATCAATATACAGGACCTTACTCTCTGATGTCTTGATCTTCACAAACGAATGGCCGTTGTACTTGAGCGTATCTGATTTTGTGCCGGCTTCTGTCCGGCCTACGCCGCCAGATAGCGTAGCAAAGAAAAGGGCCACAAATAGAGCGGGAAAACGCAGAGCAATCATGGTTGAATCGCCTCCTGATAGGTGTACGCTTGAATATGAATGGCATCGGAATACCGGGATTCCCTTTGCCGTTTCATACAAGATACATGGTGCGGGAGCGCGGTTCGACCGAACTTATAAGGTCATACCTGAATCTATTGAAAAGAGGCTGGAATTACGGTCTGTGAGGAGGGAGAAGAAGAAGATCTTTTGAACTCTCGGGGGGTCATCCCGGTGAATTTCTTGAAGGCAGCGTTGAAAACAGACTTCGAATTGAATCCGCACTGATAAAGGATCTCAAGGATGGTCTTTCCATTGCTGTGCGGCACACACAGCAGCCGCTTGCTTTCTTCAATCCGATAGGAATTGATAAAGTCGTAGAAGTTTTGTTGGTACACGACATTCAGGATCTGGGACAGCACGTGTGAAGGAACTGCCAGCTGAGTTGCCAGATCGGAGAGCGAAAGTGTCGGTTCGAGATAAGGCTTCCGAGTCTCCATAAACTCAAGCAATTTTCTCCCGTAGTGCTCCTTCTCCGCTTCTGAAAGGAGATTCTTTTCATATTTCTGCCTTCCAGCATCTTCGATCCCGAAGATGTGGGGGAATTTCAGCCCTCCATAGACTATTGCATTGGCGATGAAGAAAATATTCAGGACAGTTCCCGCTTGGAGGAGCGTCGAGCCGACTTCGCCGAACCACACATACATGGAGATCATGTTGATCCCCCACACAACGATGAAATCGTAGATCAGGAACTTAAAAAAACCGATATTTGGCCCGATTGCCTGCGACGTATAGCGATACAGCTCTTCGCGTGTACGCGAAAGCATCACAAGGGCGCAAATCCCGTAGACAGTAAAATGCAGGTAGAATCCCAAGATCATCGCCTTGGAGCTGGGCATGTCGTTAGGAAACCCTTCGTGCAGCAACGACAACTTTGTTTCAATACCGCTTAACTGATACCGTGAAACAATAAAGCCCAAATACAGGAGAAACGGCAGGAGGTGAAGAAGATGAGCCGGCCGGAAGTGAAAATTCCTATGCGTTGTCACGACCAGGACATAGAAGAGAGCCGGACCGAGCAGATACTGNNAGACGGGCCAATGAGGAGGAGGTTTGGGGCAAACTGAACGACGGTGGAACTCCACGTCATGAGCAACGAATCGGTAACGTAGAGTGCTTTCGATGCGATGAAAACAACCAAGAGAATGTTTCTTTGCGATCGGCGTTCCTTGTGGACGATCAGAAACGTGCAGACCAGCGCGATCTGAAAGACCGTGATGATTCTTATAACGTTGATGAAATCTGAGAACATCTCTCAACCTCACATTCTCCCGGGAATCTCATCGACGAATCCCACTCCAACGAGTCACCCGTCAAAGCTCGTGTGTGACAAAAGAGATCAACTCAAACAGAGAAAGCCAGACACTACGATCCAGACTCCAAAGCACAACTCCAATATCTACATTCCAAAATCAAAAAACTACTCCTCTTCCTCGCCCCTTATCAGTCCGAATTTCTTCATTTTGTTGTAGAGGTGGCTGCGCTGGATATCAAGCGCTTCGGCGGTACGACTGATATTCCAGTTGTGCAGGTCTAGCTGGTGGCGAATAAACGCGGCTTCCGCCCGGTCTTTGAATTCCTGGAATGTGCCCCCCTGTTCACCGATGACGAGCCCACCCGCAGAGTAAGCGCCAGAAGGGCTTTCTACTGCCGCTGCGTTGATTTCCCGTTCGGTTGTCATAATCACCAGTCGTTCCACTGCATTCCGTAACTGGCGGACGTTCCCACTCCACTCCATCTTATGAAGTTTCCGTGCCGCATCTTCGCCGATTGTTTTGGGGGGCAGGCCATTGCGTCGACAAATCTCCTCGGCAAACGCCGCAGCCAGGAGGGGAATATCCTCCCTGCGATCTCTCAGGGGGGGGACATGGAGAGG
>PMNP01000146.1:0-3956 GCA_003161755.1 Ignavibacteriota bacterium
AAAAACACTCAAGTTAATCCCCAAGAAAACTGTCTTGACTTTGGGGGAGCATTACAGTTGAGGCCAAGAGTGTCGTGCATCTGGTTGAGATCCACATAGCCCATTCCACAAAGGTAAACGCTGCGGGTGAATGTTCCGGTTTGCGAGAGAAGTTGTCGTGATGGAAACAAAAGGCACAATAGAAGGAGCATAGAGAGGTGTCGCATGGTGGAAACCTCCTGAATTATATGCGTGACGGGGGTGCGTTATTTTAGCATCGTCATTGCACGCACCTCGCGGCGAGTTTCGCCGGTTCTGGTTGTGCAACTGAGCCTGCTGTAGTATATGCCACTCCCAAGTGAAGGAGCAGCTTTGAACACCACATCGTGGTCGCCTTGTCCTTGAAGAACGTGATCGATAAGAAGTCCCACTCGCTCTCCGAGAAGATTGAACACTTCAACGGTAACCGAAGCCTGTTCACTGAGTCTATAACGAATGGTTGTTTCTGGGTTGAAAGGATTAGGATAATTNNCTTTACACCTGTCACCGTCATCGTTCTGTCCCCGAGGACCACACTCCAATATCCCTTGGCATTGCCGAAATACCATTGTGGTCCTCCGACAATAAGGTCAGCTAGCCCGTCGCCATTCACATCCCCGAGCGAAGCGACGCTCCAACCAAAATCCGCTCCCACACCAAGACCTATGGCTGCATCATAAGCCCCGTCGATCTTTGGCCCGCCTCCATAGATGAAGACCAGCCCATCGGCGGGGNNCCCCCCGGATTAGCGAGCTTGAGAGTGCCTGCGTTCGGAAAAGCAGGTCCTCCAAAAAACACGAAAACATGGTGATACAAATCAATGGGATCGGTGGCGTTGAAGAGGACATCAGCGATGCCGTCACCGTTGACATCGAAACTCGCCAGAGCCTGTGCATCGGTTGCATGAGTATGAATCTCAACCTTATCCATTAACGGAAGGCTCTTGCTTGCCCCCCAATACACACGAATGAAGGTGGAATCCATCAAGCGCCCAAATTCACCACGGATAATCAGATCGTTCAGTCCGTCCCCATTCACGTCGGCNNAAATCGAGCTTGCCATCATTGTTTACATCAGCGATGCAACCGGGTTGTGCCCCAATGCCGGGACCTTCTCCGGGAAAGACTATCGGATGAAGCGTATCGAGTCCTCCTGTGCTAACCCCCAAATAGGCAAAGAGGGTATCAAATCCGTTTGTGGGAACAGTCGCAATGGTGTTCACGACAATCGCATCCAAGAGGCTGTCGCCGTTGATGTCTCCTACCATGAGACGCTCTCCCCTGATGCTGTATCTCGCAAGTGTATCTAGGGAATCAGCCAGCCGATAGAAATATGTTCTCCCATTCCGAGAAACAGCTGCTCGATATGGAAGGTTTAGGTTCGGCGGAATAGCTGTGACCGTAAATCCCATCTCCTCTCCCGGCGTCGTTCCTTTCACTTCCGTCCACATGCGCAGAGCGACTTCGCGCTGGGCGAGGGCTGAGCCGCAGGCCAGAACAAGGAGGCCCGTCAATAGTATCGCTCTTCCTCGGGATTGCACGAGAGGGGTCCTTTCGCAAGTAGGCAACGGCGAAGTGTAGCCCAATGCTTGTCGAAGATCAACCATTCAAACCTCGCATTTTAACGCATTAGCGTTATTGCCCGTGTCCTGGCGGCGTTGGCTGTCGCTAACCGCACGTAATACACTCCTGAAGCGAGATGTTGTCCATCAAATTGCACACGGTGCTCACCTGATGATTGATATCCATCGATCAACACCGCCACTTCGCGGCCGAGCAAATCATACACGCTCAACCTCACCCTCTCTCCCCCTCTCCCCTTCTCCAAGTCTCCTGGAATTGTGTACACTACTAGAGTGCTCGGGTTGAAAGGATTAGGATAATTTCTGAGGATTGCGAAGGATGTAGGCTCTTTGTTGGAAGCCGCCGTTCCCTTTACACCTGTCACCGTCATCGCCGTATCACCCAACACGACACTCCAATAGCCTTTGTAATTGCCGAAGAACCACTTTGGTGCTCCCACCAGAATATCAGCAAGGCCATCACCGTTGACATCCCCAAGGGCAGCAATGCTCCGCCCAAAATCGGCGTCATAAGGAAGATCAAAATAGGCATCATAGGACCCATCAATTTTCGGTCCTCCCCCATAAATGAAGACTACTCCATTCGCAGGATCTGCCTCAAAGGCACCCACCGCAATATCCGCATACCCGTCTCCGTTCATGTCACCGGCATTGACTATCGTGTTACCGTAGAGCGCAACTCCCCCCGGATTAGCGAGCTTGAGCGTCCCTGCGTTTGGAAAAGCAGGTCCACCTAAGCGGACATATACATGATAATAGTTATCTACTATGTCCTTATCATTGTACAACACATCCGCAATGCCATCGCCATTGGCATCAAAGCAGGCCATTGATAAGACATCCCGATTAATGGCATGAAACTCCACCCTATCGCTAAGTGGCAAACTGTTACTCGCCCCCCAATACACCCGAACGAAATTGGAATCGATCAGTCGACCGAACGCCCCGCGCACAATCAGATCGTTCAGTCCGTCTCCATTCACGTCGGCTACAGCTACGCCTCCGATTCCCAGGCGAGTGTCGGTAGTGTCGCCGATGATAACCTTGTCGGGCGTTGATCCTGTGACGGGGCCAAGGAAGAAATAGAGTCTGCCTCGGCCGTCGGGCAAATAGTCATCGACAAGAACGAGATCCGGTTTTCCATCATTATTCACATCATTAACACAGGCAGGACGGAGCTGACTCCCAAGACCCCCTGCACCGAAAGCAATCGGATGCAACGTATCAAGCCCCCCACCACTTAAGCCGGGGTAGATGAGCACGGTATCCAACCCTAAGGTTGTGACCAAGACGATGCCATCTATGAAACCATCTCCATTGATATCGCCAACTATCAAGCCATCCCCCCGAACACTATATCGCGCGAGGGTATCTGTTGAATCAGATAACCTGTAGAAATATGTTCTTCCCGCCCGATCAACTGCCGCCCGATATGGGAGGTTGGGGTTCGGAGGAATTGCCGTCACTGCCCAACCCATAGCATCTCCCGGCGTCGTTCCTTTAACTTCCGTCCACATGCGCAGAGCCACTTCGCGCTGGGCGAGGGCTGTGCTGTTAGCAGCAACCAGCAGAAGGATGAATGCCACAACACTTACTTTGAACCGCATGAGAGAGATCCTTTGGTGTTGGTCGTACTGCGAAGTCTAATCCAAATCATGAGGAATCTAAAAAAGCCGAACGCGACACGTTGCAACTCTAAAGCACGAAGGCCCCTTCCTCATCTCTGAAGAATGGGCCTAGCCATATGCCCTGTCAGTTCCGCACAAGCGCTGTTGCGAATATAGATTTTCGTTTCGGTATTGTCAAGGTAATATCGCAGAAAACCATCAAGTCGTCATGTTTGCTCATACCATTTATATCCTCAAAGTGAAAAAAATAGAAGCCCTGCAGAAAATAAAGTTCTGCAAGGCCTCGAATCACCTGAGCTGTTAGATCTTATCACAGCTCACTCCCCCTCAACTCCTGGGATTGTCGGCAATATGATTGCACTTGCTGCTATCCTCACTTGTCTCCACCGTCTGAGTGGAATACAATGAATCATTGGGTGGAGAGATTTCTGTTCCCGCCGGAGTGGATAAACAGGATGGCAAAGGCGTTGACGATCATGGAGAGAAGTCCGACCAGGGGACCGGGCGCCTCTTGGCTTTTCGCGTAGTTTTCCTTACATTATTCCAACATAAGCCGTTGCGCCCTGACAACACCCGATATAAAATCTTACCAGAACCTTACATATGTTTGCTTGAAAAGGGTCGGTGTGGGTTATCGAGAGGCGAAAACGCAGCAAAATTGACGCCCGCCCAAAAGATGGCGGGCAAGAGAAATTGGTCCGCCTCCCGCCAATCCGCCAAAAAGAATG
>PMNP01000146.1:3963-29680 GCA_003161755.1 Ignavibacteriota bacterium
GGCTAGCTTCAGGTGACACAATGTGCTGGTACGTTTATGCAATCCATAGTCTGACACGTAACTATACTTACATCGGACTCTCCTCCAATGTTGAAAATCGAGTTGATCAGCACAACAGGGGGAAAGAACGAACCACGAAACCTTATCGACCTTTTGCACTGGTGTGGAGGGAGAGATTTAACACTAGGACGGAGGCACGTGAAAGGGAGAAGTATCTTAAGTCGGGGTCCGGCAAGGCACTTCTGAAGGAATACCTTGAAGGTCTTACCCCTTGTTCCGTCGATTTAGAGAAAAGGAAGTAACTTGCCCGGATGGCGAAATTGGCNNGGTTCAAGTCCCCCTTCGGGCACTCAACAATCGACAATCTACAATTGTCCATCAACAACTGACAATGAGTTAAAAGTTCTGGATCGTAGATTGACCATCGTGGATTGAAGTAGCACCGTATTGGAAGGACTACGGGAATAAAGTCGCCCGTGTTTTGGATATCATGATTTGGGCGTTCACGTTGAGGGCACTCAACAATCGACAATCCACAATTGTCCATCGACAACTGACAATGAGTTGAAAGCGGGGGCGAACGATGAACAACTGTGCACGATGTAACACTATCGACTAAGGGCTCTGGAAACGGAGCCCTTCTTTTTTTATGCCAACAAGCATTGCGCCCGGCTGCGCGCTTCAGCGGCACTCAGGAATAATCACACTCCACCACAATTGAGTATCCCGCCATGACAGAAACAATGCCACCCCTGACACTTCGCGAGAAAGTCGGTTATGGCTTCGGCGATGCCGCATCATCCATGCTCTGGAAGATTTTCGGCATGTACCTCATGTTCTTCTATACCGATATTTTCGGTATTCCGGCCGCCGTTGTAGGAACCTTGCTTCTGGTAACCCGCGTCGGCGATGCCGCCCTCGAACCACTCGTCGGCATCCTCGGCGACCGTACGAACACACGCTNNGAAAATTCAGACCCTATCTGCTTTGGGTGGCGTTCCCAGCAGGCTTGCTCGTGGTACTGACTTTCACCACCCCCGAACTCAGCACAAGTGGAAAAATAGTCTATGCGTATGTAACGTACTCGATGATGATGCTCATCTACTCCATGATCAATGTTCCCTATGCCTCACTCATGGGCGTCATGACCGATGATGGGAAACAACGAACAACCCTCGCTACCTATCGTTTCATCTTTGCGTTCGGCGGAAGCTTCCTTGTCCTGGGAATTTTCCAGCCCCTCTTCGACGGATTTGGAACCCGCACGTTCAACGAGTTTTCGTCCACGAGAACTGTTGAACTGACAGATACCGTGGCAAAGACCACAAGCAGAATAACTGTTTGGGATGGAACAACTCAAGATTCGCCCCTGACAAATTCCGTTGATTCTCTCCTCTTCATCACCGCTAAAGTAAACACCAGCACAAACGATGCATTTAGTCTTGGCGTCTTAAATACCAAAACGAAGCGCTTTGACGGGTTCTCGTTTGCGGAAGGGAAAGACACCTTGGGATTATTGCGCACGGGCGCCTCTTGCGATGTGAAGATCAAGCTGGATCAAATCACAAGCAGAGACAATCTTGCGCATCCGGCCGATCTGCTGTTTGCCTGCAAGGGGATTGACCCGAAGTCGATTACGATCCGGAACATTGCGCTCAAGGAGATCAATTACCGTTCGGGAACCCAAAAGGCGGTCATCGTCATCGCCATCCTGGCGGTGATCTTCTTCCTGTTTACGTTCCTTCTTACCCGTGAAAAGGTGAAACCAACCGGCGTCAAGGCTGCGCTCAAGGACGACCTGAAGGATCTCGGAAAGAATGGTCCGTGGTTCATTCTNNCGATCTTCTTTAACACCATCCGTGATGGAGCAGCGGTCTACTACTTCCTCTATTATTTCAAGGGTATCAACAACGTCCAGTTCAGTTCGTCCATGATTCTTGCCATCAGCACGATTTACCTGCTGCTGGGACAAGCGGCCAATATTGTCGGCGTGGTGCTGGCAAAGCCCGTTTCCGACAGAATCGGCAAGAAGAACACCTTTCTGATTGCAATGGTAAATGCTGCGATCCTCAGTTTCATATTCTTCCTGTTGGACAGGACCAGCATTACCATGATTCTCCTNNAGGATTGGTATTCTCAGCGGCATCCATGTCCCAGAAATTCGGCGCCTCCATCGGCATTGCCATGGTAGGCTGGATATTGGCCATCTATGGCTACCAGGCGAATATCGAGCAAACCGAAGCAACGCAAAACGGAATCCGCATGATGCTCAGCATATATCCCGGCCTTGGGGCACTCCTTGCCGCGGCCTTCATGTTCATTTACCCGTTAAAAGAATCGGTTCTCGAAAAAATCAGCCATGAACTGGCAACGGTCCGTTCAACGGGAAAGAAAACCGAATGAATGCAAGATGTGTTATGCTTAGGATGGACAATGCAGGAAATCAACAACAAGGAGGCATGACAGCCATGTTCCGAGGGAATGTTCTTGTAGCTATTCTTTTGGCTTCGCTCCTGGCGACTGGTCGCAGTTCGGCAGGTGACAACGCCTTACAGAGCGCCGCGCCGGCTTCTGGAATGCTCGGAGGGAGCGCACCGGAGGTCGCCTCGTCCACAGAATCTCGAGACTCCTATTCCACAGAGCTATCCATGCAACCTCTCAGTGAGAGCAAAGAAAAGGCAAGCACAACCATGGACGAAAATACGATGAGCAATTTTGAAGCTACGGCAGACAAGATTATAGCGGCGATGGAAAATCATGCAAAACAGCTCGGCGTGAAGGGGGTGATAGTCGTGGCAAGTATGGACAGCGCCGGCTTTTCATGGGTTTCCCGCATGAAGGCTGTGGTGGCCAACAAGGTGCTTGCCGACGATCCCCAGAAGAGCGAGTACCCGGGGTACAATTTTATTGGGATTGCGTATTCCAAAGCGGCGGAAATGGCCGACACAAAAATCAATAGCGGAAGCAAGGTGCGAGCGGCATACCAGGGGGAATTTGGTTTCCAGGGTGGAGTGATCAAGAAAATACCCTCCGGATACCTCCTGACAGTCTTCAGCGGCGCCACCAGCGAACAAGACCTGGAAATAGCCAACGTGGGGATGGGTGCGTACGTGAAAGACTGATGATTGTTGATGAGCGCAAGCACGGTGTTACCTTAACACCAAAGAGCAAGGCTCCGGGAACGGAGCCCTTGCTGTTTTCTTGAAAAAATCCTGCCACCCATCGGGTTTCCAAGATGACCCTGTTTCATCTCCTCTTTGAGTGCCTATCTCGATAATGGTGCTGCAAACACCTATTCTGGCCCCTCGCCTTCATACAGTGTAGTTAGCTACTCATTCATCCTGTTGGTCTATGTGTTTAGGATGTTATCCTGGGTACACTGTGACAGGTTCATGATGAAGGAAACGACCAATCACGGAGTTGCTCATGACACACATACGATCCATTGCAATCAGTCTGACTGTCGCGGTGATGGCGCTTTTTTGCAGTTCCATCGCCAGTTCACAACTCGACATCCACGTGAAAACGGCAAGCCATCACAGACGCCATGTTGTCCACCATCCACGCACTCGAGTCCATGTTCGCCTGCAGGTGGCAGACCATCATCGCGTCGAACATCGCCGGTATGAACGCCGGGGCTATCCGCATCAGGTAGCGGAGCGTCACGATAACCGTTAAAGGACCAGTTCGAGCGTGATCACCAGTGTATGAAAGTATTACAGGTGATTAAGAGGAATCGCGAAGAGGAGTGTACCCTTTGGACAACACTGCCGGTCCTCTGCCGCGAGATCCCCCTCGCCAGTTCATTGCATCAGAACTGAATCTTCCCTCCATTCGAATCGATGGTGTAATTCGTAGGGGACGCAACATTTACCGGACCGGTAACCAGTGCGCTCGCATATTGCCCGTTTGCATTTGCCCCTTCCATGTTCGGGACCCAGACATTCCCAACCGCAAGAACGGTCAAGCCGCCGGAATAGCTCACCCGTATTCCACATATTGAATTGTTGGTAAAAGTATTACCTCCAGGACTCGATGCACTCCCCAGGTCCGCAGAGCCACCAGGTCCGTTCAGAAGAATCCCCCACTTGCAGGAAGATATCGTTGTGTTTCTCAGTATCAGGGAAGTCCCATTTGCGGCACTAATACCGGCTTCACTCATGCTTTGCACGGTCGTGTTGCGAATCGACAATGAGCCCCCCTGAAAAACAAACCCTGACGATGTGGCCCCGTAGATGTACGAGCTGTCAATATCGAGATTCCCCGCCTCCTGCCAGAGTTCCGGATATCCCGAACCGGTGCCATTCCCAGAAAAATTGCATGACCTGACAGTCACCGACGTCCCCGGATCCCTCATGAGCACCACTGGTCCATACGCTCCGCTCACGTTCGTGGATCGCAACGTAAGGCTCGATGAGCCGGACATGTCGACCGAACTGCTCCCGCCGGCCCCCTGATAACTCACCTTTGAAATCGAACAACCAATGAGTGTCGCCACGGAGACATCTCGCATATCGACTCCCGTTGTCTTTGCATCGCTCATGCTCGAACCGTTCATGAGGAGTGTCGCCGCTTTCACGAGTATGATATATTCGGAATTTGGCTGTCCGCTGATTGCCGTGGCATTCAACGTCAATCGTGCAATGTCCGTCATTGACGCCACGCCTGAATTAGTCAGAGTGCACCCCGTCATAACCACCTGCGCATTGCTCGACAAGTCGAACGCGTCTCCAATGATGTTGTCCACACTCATGGACAATTCCACATGGATGCCTGAAGCTGTCTGCAGTACCGACCGGAATCCCCGCAACGCAAGGTACCGGGTGGTGTCATTCCCCGTCGCTGCGAAGGCGACGTCTCCACTGCCACCGACGAGAACCGCAAGACCGGCACTCACAGCTTCCACCGTGACACCTGTGGGAATCGTGTCCGGATACGTTTGGCCGCTTGCCGCATCGTACGTTCCAGCCTGAAGGTCAACACGCTGTCCGGCCTGAGCGAGCGACAAAGCCTTGTTGATTGTTTTCAACGGGGCGGCGTCTGTGCCGGGATTTCCGTCTGACCCGCTGGCAGGATTCACATAGATCCGCGATACGACCCCCGGCGCAGATTCGGAGGGAGCACTGGGGGGGNNCTCTTGCTGCACGCTCCCGCCAGGAACGCCAGTGCCAACGAAACGACGTAACCAATCTTCATCGATACTCCTCCTCTGATATTGGATGGCATAAATGGGATGAAGAAGCAACGAACACTTCTCTTAGGGGTGCCATTGGATCCTGCAACCAAGCAGGCCGGATGACAGGAGGAGTTGGTGGACTGACAGCTGCCCAGTCGGAAGACAAGGTTTAGCGCTACACCTTTAAGAAAAGGNNTGGACCTCAAAGGTCTTGGGGGAGGTCAGAAATATTGTGCCCACGACACTTGACAGACTTTCTCTTCTGGAAGCGAAAATCGGGAAGTCCTTGATTGGAGACCCACAACGAACTCCCCCTTCCCGTGGACTTATACCAACGAGGCCAGGGCAACTTATCTGACCAACGCCAATACGGCCTCTTCCAGTTTGCCGTTTGAACAGTATTCTACACTATCAACCGACGACTTGGCAAACTCTCCAGAAATAAGGGACAGTGTTTCATGGTAGTCCGCATAACCGGAGACATTCACATTGAGAACATAGTTGATGTTGACCGTGACTCGGGATCGACTTGGCGATATCTCGGACACCACAATGTTCATCTTCCCCCTGAGATCCACTTGCCGATTGAGTTGGTGGGGACTGCCGTCGATCAGGGCTTGATAGGCTACATTGGCCCTGGTCGCAGGGAAATTGTACGTCTGCAAATACTCATTGCTATGGTCGCGAACAGTGTAATGGAGTTCGCCACCTTCCACATATTGTTCAGGGTCAACGGCATAACTCAAATTAATGAAGCCGGACTTGTTGTCCATTGTGTTGATTGCAAAGAAATTCGAAGACAACCCGGCCACCAATTGATTCCATGTGGAATCTTTTGACTTTTCCACCTCGATGGATTTTGTAATTGGCAGATTTGAATTTGACGGAACATACTTGAACGTACCTGAATAACATCCGCACAGAAGAGTGAGGAGCAGAAAGCCAATGGAGAAGTTTTTCATAGATGACCTTTGTTGGAATGTTTGTACGGTCACTGGTACCACCTGGGGTTGACACGGTGTGGTGAGGACCTCGCCTTGAGACTCGGCAATGTTATATCGGTCCACCCTAAGTGTTTGCCTTCTTCGCTTTGACTCTGGATACCCATTCAGGGTTTAAGTGCTCGCCGAGGCAAATCCAATTCCCTCACCCCCATTCGTGTCTGTCGGATTCATAACCGCTGTATTGCTATATGTTGTTCACACCATGACACTTCGAACACTTGCTTTAGACCTAGGCGAGGATTTCGCCCCTGAAGACTATCTTTCCAGACAGGACCATCGCTGGTTTTCGCTTTTCGCAAATTGTCGAATACCCCGATTCCTGATAGTCTCACGTATCTCAACCTGTTTGGCGGAATTTCATCGGCGGCGACATCCGTTGACAGAAGGTCTCCACCCTTCTTCATGCTCAGAAACCTGCCGGCGCATATGAAGTACAGTTCAATGGAGGTGATTTGAGCAGTGGCGTGTATTACTGCAGGCTACAGGCTGAAGGGTTTTCACAAACGATGAAGCTGCTTCTCCTCCGTTGATAACTCGGTCGGCAATTCACTTCTGGTCATTGGCGTGAAGCAGTTCCCTCCTGTTGGCAAGTTCCTCAACCACCATTCCGGAATGAATATTGAGTTTGAATGCACGCCGGCTGCTTGCATCGACCACATCAAAGGTAATCAGCGCCGACAGCACAAGGAAGAATGTGAATGCCATGAACATCCGTTGCGAAGACAATCTGTCGACCAACAACAACAGGAAGGGAAGAGCGGGCAGAAGATATGCCCGATCCAACGGCAGCCAGAGGAACAGGAGCAGAAAAGTGCTTATCCTAACAAGTGAAGTGATCATTATGGGATCATGCGAGCGAAACCAACTCAACATCACCGCTTTACCTTTCCAGCAAACATATCCAACAATCGCAAAGGTTATTGGCCCGACGAAATACAGCGTGCGATAACAGAATGCCATGCAACGCATCATGGGACTTGGATGGAGAACATCACTCATTTGTAGTCGCGTTGCAATGACCANNATCAGAGGAGTGAACGCCACCGCAGATGTTACGATTGCCGAGAACAGAAAGACCATGATACGCCTGGTATCCTGTTTTTGCAGATACAGCAAACATACAAAGGGAACGATGGCAACAGCATTCGATGGGCGAAATCCGGCCGCTATGCCGAGGGCAATACCGGCGAGCAGTGTTCTTTGTCGCAGTACGGCATACAACGAGAGAAGAATGAACAGTAGGGACCACATATAGTCGAGCGTGACGGCTGAATGCTGCCACACAACCGGCGCAAAAGCAAAGGCAACAACGAGGAGCTTCCTGTGCTGGCCAACCTGATGTGCGATTCTGCTCTAAACGACAATGGCCGCCAACGTTGCAACGAGCGTTGCAGCGTTTGACAATGGCGCCCCGCCCAATCCTACAAATGGCGCTGAAATGATCTCGTGAAGAGGATAACCAGGCAGTCGGGATTCATGGTACTCGNNCCGTGTGCCAAAGAAGCGAAGCGGATTTCGCTACCTCCCACGCATCACCATCGGCGCCGTACCCGGTCCACAAAAACGGTACCCGCGTGAGCACAACCAACGCGAGAACAATGGGAAGCCACCATTGCACAATGAAATCATATGGCGTGCCGGTTTTCAGAGGAACAATCTCCTTATTTGATGGGGATTGGGGGAATAACCTCCCACAGAGAGAGCAAGACGCTGAGAGAGACAAATTTAATGCGAGGATTCACATGGAAAATCTTCACGTTTAATATGTAGTATCCGGGTGCGACAGACGTTACGGGTACACCCGATGAGTAGTCCTTTATGGCAGCGCGAATTGGGAATTCTTTGATCTCAACAGTTTGATGTGGTTTTATGGGATAACTGAATATTGCGGCCCGTGGTAGCCCGGAGGAGATCATAATTGATTTCGATTGGCCCCTCCTCGTCAACGACCACTCATAACCCCCCAGCTGTGCACTGAACTGCTCTTCTACTGACGTTGGATTGTAGACCTCGATCTTCGCATCCAATGTGTCACCAATCCTGAATGATTTCGCAGGAAGGGTCAGTGATATCACCAGATTGTTTAACTCAACAGAATCCGCCATCGGCGACGTCGGGTTCCCGTTGTCATTGCATCCGGCGAGGGAAGAAATGAGAGCTATGCTGAGAACGAGGTATTTCATAGCGGCTCCACTTCAAGGGGAGGATGTGCTCACAGCACCGAATAATTCCAAGGGCAGGCACTTTCGATTGCCTAGGGCAATCCATTTCCTGCCGCCGACAATCCCGAAGGGAGAGCCAGTGTGGCAGGCACCATCACGCCGGAAGCAGGTCGGACAGTTGCTGCTCGAGTTCGTGGTAGACAGGATCCGGCGTGGCGCCAAGCGCATCAAACGTCTTGCTCGCAAAGCTGCGCATTGTCGCCGCCAGCGTAATGTCAAGAATCTCGATATCTTCAAATCCCAGGTTTCGCAGCGTGTCAACATCCGCCTGGGTCATTTCATTCGCACTCCGTGCAATCTTCTGGGCAAACTCCATCATGGCAACCTCCGCACGTTCCAACCCCGCGTCACGGAAGTTCCCAAGGATCGCGCGGAGTTGATCCACGCTTATCCCATTCTTGGTAAGGATAGCGCCGTGAGCAAGGAGACAGTATCGACAATTCAGGGCTTTTGCAGCTGCGAGCGTGACCAACTCATAGCGCCTCAGCCGGAGGTTCTTTCGAATACTCCCTTGAAATGCACGCCAAGCTTCCAGAACTTCAGGTCGCAGACTAAAGACCATGGCGTGATTGGGCACATACCCCAAGTTCTTCCTATCGGCTTCGTAGATCTCGCGGAGCTTCCCCTCCGCTCCTGCTTCAGGTATGGTTTGAACGAACATGACATCCTCCGTGAAACTCTGAGAGTTTCTCCTGCACGATGGCCAGACCTTCGGACCGGTTCATCCAGATGTGCAACCCTCCGCCCACCAATCATCTCCTCACACAGAAAGTGCCAAGCCGAGCACGTCGAGCAGGAGCCATCGATTCAGAACGTCTACACACTTTTGTGATGTGCTGTCTTCATGGCTTGAGCAAAGATCTTCTTGAGAACCCCGGTGTTCACGCCACTGAGCGACTTAATATAGAGGCATCCTTTGCCGGTTTTGTGTTCCCCCAATTTGGAAAGTTCACTCTCAATCTTCTTCAATCCACCCATCAAATAAATGCTGATGTTTTGCTTTCTCGGCGAAAAGCCGATAATCACTGTATCTCCTTCTCTACCACTTTCATAGACATAGTGATAGGTCCCAAAACCAATAATTGCGCTTCCCCACATGACCGGTTCACAGTTCGAAACCTCCTGCATCATTTTGAGAATCGCAAAACAGTCATCGCGCAATTGACGGTCTTTGATCTTGTTCAGGAAAGCAGTCACACTGCTTTTGGTTGGCTTGGTCTTGTTTTCTGCCATGGCAATAGCCCTTTTTCAAAGCCTAACACGCGCGACCGACGTGAAAGTTCTCGGATGACTTCCCACCTCTCCCCTCTTTCTCACTGTTACGCCGACCAAGAGTATCGCCCCAAGGAACAACGACAACCCATTCACACAAGTGAACAGTGTACAGTTGACAGTGTACTGTTTTCTGTTTACTGTTTACTTCATACTGCTTACTCTCAGTATACTCTTCGCGTCATTTGAGTAGAATAAGCTTTCTGCTCAATGCCTGCCCGCTTAGAGAGGGTCGGGCAAGGGGCAGGTAGCTGGCAGATCGTAGTTGGTAGAAAATGCAACCATCTTTAGCGAACGAGAACCATGTGCTTCACCGCAACTTGGCCGCCTGCTGAGAGTCGATAGAACTATATCCTTGAAGCAAGACCTTGCGCATCGAACGTCACTTGGCGTTGTCCTGCCAACTGATAGCTGCCGACCAGCGCAGCCACTTCTTGTAGAAACATGCAAGAGACNNCTCAACCCCTACCTGCTACGATCTACCTGCTACCTGCTCATCGCTGCTTGCTAAAGTATAACCAACTCTTGGCTTCACCGCACGAGAGCCATCTTGCCTTGATGAACCTATGAGTAGGAAGTATGCAGTAGAGAGTAGGAAGAAACCATTACGGATTTCCCTCCTATCGCAAGAGAGTCATTTTTCGAGTTTGCACTGTGCCACCTGCTTCCAGACGGTAGAAATACACCCCTGAGGCTAGCATCCTTGCATCGAACGTCACCCGGTGCTCACCTGGCGTCTGGTACCCATCGACTAAAACGGCCACTTCCCGGCCGAGCAGATCATAGACCGCGAGCTTCACATGATCCAAAGCCTCCGCTTTCTGCCTACTACCTACTTCATACTCCCTACTCCCGGAAACTTGATATACAATTGTGGTACTGGGGTTGAACGGGTTTGGATGATTTTGAAACAAGAGAAATCCATTTGGTGTACCAACTCCTCCTTTGACAGAGAGGATGCTGGACTCCAGAATATCCACCCGATCCGGTACGACCCACGCGTTAGTGCTGGCTGTGTTCTTGGTGCCTGTGACACGGAGTTTAAAGACATGCAGGCCTGCGGCAAGAACTGGACTCGTCCACATCAATTGATCCCCGATGCGAGTCGCCGAGTAGAAGTCTATGCTCGTTTCAATCCCACCATCCACTGACGCTGCACCGATGCCGTGCCCCGGGTCTTTTACACCATAGAAACTGATCTTTGTGCCGATAAATCCAACGGTAAGCGAGTCGTTTGCTGTGTTGTCCCACGAATTGGTTTGTGCGTAAAGGTCGCCTCCGCATCCGGTGCAGTGCTGCCAACCCGAGCCAACAAAGTTGAATTGGTCAAGTCCCGTGCCCATCTCGGCATCATCGACCGTTGTCCACCCATTTTCGCCGGTGCTGGTGACCGAGAGGTTATCGAACTCCGCGTTCTTCCATGCACTCACCAGCAATCCCACCTGGCCGGAGCTATACGTGCCGTCGTTTACAGTCACAATTGACGTCGAGTCGATGACGACCTGAATAGTGTCTGCCGCAAACCTGAGAGCGATAGTGTGCCAGCCATTCAGCCCGAACGGTTCTGAGCCGGATGAGAGTTGCGTATCAGTTCCTTGGATGTCCTCTTTGAGGAGACTCCAATTCCCATTGTTTACTCTCAGATGGTATCCTTGCGAAGCACCTGGCGATGACTGTGATTGCGCTCCCAATCGTCCGATAAGATCGATACTCGATGCTTGTTCCAACAACACATCGACGCTGACCTTGTAGTTGGACCATCCCGGGTCACCGACCACCACAAGCGGCGGCGTTGGAGAGCCTCCGGGCCACATAATAGGGGCAAGGTTGATCTCCTGCCGCATGCATTTTCCACTTCGACCACCTCGGCAGCTATCGACTTCAAACGCCCCCTGGATCGAATCGAAATATTTCGGTATCGCCCCCAGAGTATCTTCATCGAAGGTCTCTGTATACGGTAGTCCCAATGTGGCCGACGGGGGCGATGTCGCGGCACCTTTCTCCTGACCAGTGGTGGTACTGATGGTGTAGACACACTTCGGTTGAAAGGTGAGACTCAAGATCCCGCCAATGGGTGTTATGTCGCTGTCCTTCACAAAATAGTCTGACGGATTGGAAGAATTCAGATTCGTAGACCACAGGTGCACGGTATCGTTTGATGAACTGCCTTTGATAGTAATCGTCGCCGATTGTGGAACGGCTGCATCCACAGTTTCGACAATGAGACTATACTCCTTATTGTCCTGCGACCTCAGTGTTACATAGCTACCGTTGTTGCGGTTCCCGCCAAAGTATCCGCAGGCTGTATCGACATAGTGCCATCCAACATCCATAAATTGAGCCGTGTGTGCCATGACCCAGATACTCTTGCCGACGTGATAGTAGCCTGACCATGGTTGATTGGCAAGCATAAGCCCATCGCCATCATAGGGCAGTGTGCGATACCACGCTGCAATCAGGCTCCAATTGATATAGGCTGTCATTTTGCTGTCGATATAATCGCGATTGAGCGCTCGCGCAAGTGGCAGGGCACCAAGGTCAAAGTTTTGAGTTCCACTCGNNAAAGGTATTGTCAGTGCAATTCTGCTCGGGCGCCATCCAGCCGCAAGGATAGTGGACACCCATGATATCCACGGCCGATTTGAATGCTGGGTCGGTGGCCAGATCACCTGCGATACTCCACACACCATCCGCCGCCACCACTTTCGTTGTCAGACCGTTGCTTTGTAAAGCGCTTTTCAGATTTTCAAACCAACCCTTGTTCCATCCGGATTCATTCCAACCGCCGATGTAATCGATATGCAGGTTGTGGTCGGACTGTGCATGTTTAATCCAACTAACGATGTAATTGATATTATCCTGCGACCACATACCGCCACTGAACCAGCCCTCTCCTCCCCACTCCAATCCATACAGCTTGATATTGGGATTGCGAAGTTTTGCCTGCTCCATCAGCCACCATTCGTAACCGCGATTATAGTTCGAATCTGTCCGGGAACGCATGTGGCTCGCCTCCGCTCCGTTCGTGCTGTTTGCATCATCGCCAATTTCCACTTTAAGGATCTGCATACTGGCGCCATAGTTCGGCTTGAAAAGATAGTCCAGGATCTCATTCCTCTGCTGAGCAGGATAATCCCACAGNNAAGCCGGTAACAAGAAGAATCAAAAAGCACGATCGCGTGAACATGACCGGAAACAATCTGTTCACTCCAAGAGAATACCTATCAAATCTCATGTGTCTCCTTTTCCGAGATCAAAACAATCCGATGATAGCCATCCATCGATGGCAAATTGATATACGTCAATATATCAAAAGTTTACTATTACCGCCTTACTACCAGATGCAAAGTTGATCACGGTCGGCTAGTCCGACAGGTTTGTTGTCAAATATTGAAACTGCCTCANNGGTTAGTCGGAGGTCTTACATATTACTGATTCTTCATCGGTGTTCGGAGATGTGATGAGCCCGCACTTCTTAGCATTGCCAACTTCAGCAACTTAGCCTTGAAGCGTATGAGGAAAGCACACCAACCATGGGCGACAATGATATCACCATGCCAGTGATCACGAATGAATTCACGAATCCCTGGACGATTCCTCTCTGCAATTGTCGGTAATGCGAATGCCATCGGACACGTTTATTCTTGCGAGTTGTAATGGACACTTCAAGTTTAGAGGCTAAACGCCCTGACCAGCCATGGCTATTTCAAGAACGCACACTTCTTTACCATTGAATATTTGTCGGACTTAAGGATATAGAAATAGACTCCGCTCGCCAATTTGCTTGCATTGAACACGGCCCTGTACTCGCCGGCTGCCTGCCATGTGTTTACCAGCGTTGCTATTTCATGCCCCATCAGATCGCAAACCTTCAGTGACACCAAGCCACCGGTTGGGATCTGATAGGTGATCACGGTCGCCGGATTAAACGGGTTGGGAAAGTTTTGACGCAGCTCGAACCGATCGGGAACATTTTCACGCTTGTTCGAAACGAATAATGGTGTATTCCTTATTACCGCGGAAAAGAGCAAATCGTACTCCCAAGCTCCGCTTATCTCGGCTAGCCCAACTCCCGGAGCAAACGTATATAAAATCCCAGTATCGATGGCTCTGGGAATGACAAAAGCCAAACCATAGCAGTCAACGAAGGTCCCCAAATAGGTTTCCTTTGTCAATTGTCGAAATACCATGACGACATAGGAAGCTGTGTCGTACGCAGGAAACGAGTAAACCTCGCCGCTATCTCTCGTGAAGTCAAACCAGAGGGAATCCTGCCCGCCCTGGAGTTTCCAGATGTTTCCAAAAGCATCCTTGCGGATTGTGTCGTTGGCAGAGTTGTCCCGCCCATACAGAAAATACGTCTTGCCGCCATTGGTGAGAGAGTCCTTGATACGGTAAGTCCACTTCACAACAGTATCGGATTTGCCACAATATGTCCAACTATTACCGATTTGCAATGGCAAATAGTCTTGTGCATACACTCTCACCGAGAGCATGAACAGGATAATAGCGATATGTTTCATACTACCTCCTCTTTGTGGTCGGCAAACGGCTGCAATCGATTCCGAGGATGCAGAAGGGAATCGCAACGGCAAGCGGTTTCTCGCACAGAACAAGAAACAACAGAGCGAGAATCAACTCGTCAAGAACTCTACCAATTGTGCGGCGTGCTGTTGCCAAGGCCATGACATCACACATGAGAATATTCATGCTGAATGGGACAAGTCCCGTTGTTGAACTCTGGTTCGGAATAGCTGAAAGATGGCTCCGAATGCCGCGAGATAGTGCCATGTCTTTTGGAGTCGAGCTCTCATCAAGGGGGAACGGAATCGGCCGAGAACATTCATGAGTTTCATATATTTGTCCTTGGTGCGCGCATCACCGCTCGCGATTCCGCTGCCGATCGAACATTAGGAACTCCACCGGCGCGCCATTGCACAAGACGAATGCTACGACAACGCCCTCTGATGGACTGTTCGGCTGGATGAGGATCTCCTTTCCAGCCAATGCTTGCTGGAGATCATCCACTTCAAATGCAACATGTGGAACGGTCTTTACGATTTCCGGAAGCGGGGAATCCGCCTCGTAGCGCATCCATTGAATCCCAACAGGATTGTTCTCGTGATCAGTGCAAAACAACTTATGTTTGGCGAGATACGTCTCTCCTACCTGTGGTATCTGTGTAGGAATACCGATGTGATGATACTTCATCAAGTGCTTTCTCCAGGATTGGTTTGAGAATGGCAGTGTGCTGTTCCCGCCCCTGCTGCGTCGTCCATACAAGTGCAAGGTGGACCGTCTCAAGATAGTATCACGGTCCTGCCCAAGCTCCTTACATCTTAAGAGTCTTGGAGAAAAGATACGCGCGATTGTCAAACCCGTTGGCGAGATAGAACTCATGTGCCTGCTTCCGATGGAAGGCAGAGTCGAGTTCAAATCTCATGCACCTTCGCTCTTCTGCCTTCTCGGTGATCGCCTGCAACAATTGTCCTCCGATTCCTCGACCCCGGATCGTCTTGTCGACGACCAATTCATCGACATGACCAAGGTTTCCCTCTTGCCACAAATTGTTCTTCACAACAAGTGAACGAAACCCAACCACTTTGGAGTCGATCTCCGCACAAATGAACACTTGATTTGACGAACCAAGACCGGTCAGGAAGACTTCACGCAGTCGCGCGGGATGGATCTCTTTTTCCGGCCAGAGTTGATGAAGCAACAGGAGGATATCCTCGAAATCATCTTCTGTGCAACAACGAATCTTGATCATACTGGGGGTGATCATTGTGGATGCAATGACTTGACAACTCGACACATCTGTAGCGATACTGCCACACATCGCCTGTATTGAATGGATAGTATCCTAAAACTGAGTCTATCTCGGCGTGGGCCGGAGTTGCAAAACCCGAAAGAAGGACAGCGATGTTCATTCGTCGAGTATTCATTGGGAGTATCCTCCGCGCCCAACGGATCGGTGCTTGGCTGTTGGTANNCACTGTTTATAGTAGAATCAGGATGAGTGTGTCATAGGATTAGTTCCCAATACCCAACATCGACCCACCGATTCATTTTATATCCCACTTCGGCAAAGTGAGCAACCTTTTGAAAGCCAAGCTTTTCGCACAGCGCTACGCTCGCGGGGTTTGGCAATGCGATTCCACATATTACACTGTGGATTGATTTGTCTTTCAATGCCCTGAGTAATTCTGTCTTGAGTTTTGTCCCAATTCCCTTTCCAACATGGCCTGCATCGATGTAGATCNNTCAAAGGTAATGGTCGTACCCACAATGTATTTGTTGTAGATGCCGCAAATGGCCTCTGCATCAGATGATTTTACGGGTCTTATCATAATCTCCTCTCTGACAACACTGAATCACAGTTTGCATACCGCCGTAAACGCCCGTCCCGACTTCTGGAGGCGGATGCGCTCGTTACATGGCACCACCATCATCTTCAGCGACATCTGCTAGTAATTCCTTTGCTGTGGATTCATCTTCACGCGTCACTTGAATCTGTACCGGACCTACCAGGAGATTATACCCGGTTCCAATTTGACCCATCCCGAATAGGCTTTGGAGATTCTCACCCTTGACCAGGTAAGGAATTTCTGCTCCATCCAGAATTGATTTTGCAACCGCAATCAGAGCCTGATTCCCCGTCTCAAACACGGTTACGAAATCCGATTGGCGTGGCATGCCAAAACCCTCCTGTTCCCAACTTACGCCTGCGGTGCACTACGGTGCAACGTTTTGAGCGGCAAACCATCTTTTTTGTCCAAGGCATTCTATGTAGTTCTCAATCGACATCCCGCCGATCGGCACCCAGGCGCATCGGCAAGTACAGACTCAGCTTGCGCATTCTCTGCGAAACGTGTCCTATGCGGGGAGCGACTTGTTGGACTGGTTGCTTCCTCCGGTAGATCGGTTGGATAAATACCAATACAACAACGCTGTAGCAAGTCCCGCCACGACGACAAACCAGAAGTCCCATTCAAATCCATGAAGCCATAGATACTCTTGAAATGTACCAGTCGGAGGACCCGAGTCCACCCCGCTGGCAAGGTATGACTGCCATGCAATGGGAACGTAGACAATGCACCCAAGGACAGTTCCAATGAGACCTGTCAGTATGGCCGTCTCCGATGTGACCCGAGAAACCAAGAACAAGCAGGGCAAGAATAACAACAGAGTCGCGCCATACGATAGAATACTGCCAATATCACANNGCTGAAACGGATATCTCCATTCGCCGCCCCAACGACTGCGCATTCAATCATGACGCTTGCCCACCAAGGAGCGGAACGCCGACTCTGGAACATGAGACTGTTAGGTGGCCGCTTCCTTATTCCCGACATCCCTCATAACACCCTTTGAATGATGTCGACCAAAAATGGTTTCCCATGTGCAGGATAGATAATCTTGGCACCCTTGTCCAATAAGATCTTCCAACTTTCTCTTACCTTCGACATGTCTTCAGCCAGGATAGGGAGCCCCGGGCTGAAACGCAACGGAAATCCATTCATCGCCAAATCTCCGACAAAGGCCTCCCCGGTATCCAGCAAGACACTGATGGAGCCCTTGGAATGTCCCGGCGTATAGATGATTTTGCCTGGAATGCCGTAGTCCGTCAGAGAACACTCATCATCTCCAAGAACAATACTGACCTCAGTTGAGGGGATATGCACTAGTGGCATGAACAGCGCCATCATATTCACAAAGATGTGACCCCAAATTGTCACTGCCGGAGGGAGCGGCTTCAGGGATCTCTCAAGCCATTCCTTTTCTTTCCAGTGCATGGCAATTGGAGCACCTGTGATTCCTTTGATATCCCTTGCTGATCCAATATGATCCCAATGCCCATGCGTGAGCACGATCAAGCCGATATCACCGGGTTTCACTGACAGCCGATCAAGAGCTTCCCGGAAGTATTTAGCTTGGTTAGGCATCCCACCGTCGATCATTATCATCCGTTCACCTTGAAGGATGTATGTATTGTCAATCCCCAAGGTAATCGTGTGAATGCTGACTGTCATCACTACTCTCAGTTCTTTAATCGTTTCCCGAACTCAGACATTGTTGAGAGATCAACTCTCACCTTAACCTGGAACAGCATGGATTCTATCTCCTTTGGGATGTGTTCTAACGGCCGCGGCTCAGGCCCAGACCAAAGGTCGGAGACAGGAACCTACGATCTCCTGCTCTCTGGACGGATCGTTTGTCAGTCAGGTGCCGATTGCCTGCTGAGCATGAAACGAACTGTGTGAGTATCAGACCCCGGTTCGGTTTCAATGAATCCCAAATGAGTGAAAACCTTGCACGAAGCCACATTGTCTCGGGTGGTATTTCCGACCACGCCTCGAACCCGGTCATCCTCGAATGCAAAGGCCACAAGTTCCGCTGCCATCTCCGTTGCCAGACCTCGACCGTGCCATTCGTGGTGGATGGAAAAACCAATCTCGACCAATCCCTGATCGCCGGGGGGACCAAGAAACCCGCCAGCACCAACGAGCGTGCGAGAGTCGCCTTGTTGATGAAGAGCGTACCAGGAATACCACCCGGTGTCTCGCTCGGATTTTTGCTGAAGGCGCTCGAGAAAGAACTCTTGCGCGCTGCGGTCATACTCGCCCGGTGGCCAGCCAGTCGGAACAATCGCATGAAGGAGTGTGCCGAGCGATTCAAGTGATAAAAGCTCAGCCTTCGCCAGATCAATGGTCGCAGTCTGGAGTACCAGACTCTTGGTAGTTCTCTGCATGGAAATCCTGCAATTTGCAGTCACTGATTAGTCTCGTCTTCCCAATCCATTTCCAATCACCCATGTTCTTATGGTCTCAAGATACCCATCGCCGAATTCCCATTTGTTCATGGATTCATGGATTCCACCAGTCTTGCATTTGATCATGCTGTGGTTGCAATCCGGAAGTGTCTTCATAGTCAAGCGAGCATTCTTGTTGCGTCCGATGGTCTCTTTATAAAGGGCCATCGTCTTTCGCCAATCAACATTAGCATCCTTCTCTCCAAAAATCGCCAGAACGGGGCAATCTATCTTTTTGAGGGTCTTCCGAAAATTCGGAACATAAATCATCAATCCAGTCTCCTCGTCGAACTCATTGTGTTCGTTGAAAAACTGTTTTTGATTTCGCACCCAACCTTCTTGTGTGTACTGTTCCCCGCTTACCGAAAGCCAAAACGTATCTTTCCTTAGGATTTCTGTCGCTTTTTGGTATTCCTCAAACGATCCGCCTTTCCGGAATAGGTCATTGCCATTGCGCCATTCCGACACCAATATATTTGTTTGAGTTTCGCTTCTGCCTTCGATCCGGAAATTGGATTCCAAAAGATAGCCGAAGTTCTCTTTGTCATCTGTCCCGCTGATAGAAATCCAAAAGGCTATCGAAGGGCACTCTTCGATCACCAAAGGGCAGATCCATCCGGCACGACTTATACCCCACAGCCCAATCCTCTTGGAACCAGGTATATTGCGGGACTTTAACTCTTCTATTGCAGCAAGTACCTCTTTGGCACTGCTTTGAACGGGTTGATTGATATCAAAAACCCCCCCACTCTCTCCACAACCTGGTTTATCCCATTCGCAGCAAGCAAGTCCTAGTCGAGTGAAGTTAACGCGCAATGAATCAAAATACCAGTTATGTGCACGAACATCTGTTTTCCCGTAGCCAGGCACAAGGATCACGATGCCAGAAGGTTCACCACCTTCAGGAAAACTCACGAACCCGTTGAGTTTTTTGCCGTTGCACTGGAATTCGAAGTTGTCTCTTCTCACTTGTCCAAACACAGACTGAGCGAGACTCAACAGAATGGAGACAGCCACAAGCAGAGGAGGGATAGTAGTCTTCATGGTTGCCAAGTGCTTCCTTCTCATCATGTTTAGTTATGCGCAAACAGATTAGCGGACGCAGCTTTCGGCCGAGACGGGTCAGGACTTGTACGCCGACGTATGGCGTAGACCCGGCCTACAGATCGTGTGGACCGACTCTCTAGAGTCGGCTACTCAGCAGAGCCGGGTCGAGAGACCCGGCCCACAGCTAGAGTTAACCGACTCCGCCATCCGCCAAAAGACGTGGCGGATGCGCAATCATACGGCTCAACCGCCAATCCGCCAAACCGCCAAAAAGCGTGGCGGTTAGGTAAGCGTGGCGGATAAGGTGTAAGCATGGCGGGTTCCGATAGATTGACGGTTTCGAAAACAGGCTGACAGGTCTTTAGAGTCGGCTGTCTATAGCCATTGTAGGCCGACCCTCCAGAGTCGGCTACTCGGCAACGAAGGGACTGGACCTGTACGCCGCTGTTTGGCGTAGACCCGTCCTACAACTGGTGTAGGTTAGCTCCGCCACAAAACGGCCGGACGAATGCGTTAGTCCAAATTTGCCTTTGTTGGCTGAACGGACCGACCTCATGTGTGACGAAGCGGGACAACTCATCTACTCCCTGGGGGGCCGCTCCCACTTACCCAACCAATCTTGGCGCCCAAAAAGGAAACATGAAAGTCCAGCCGAACAATGATGTAATGACCAGGTGAATCACCAGATACAGGGCGAAACCAGAAATCCAATACAGCATAAGCTTTGCAAACGTGGGTTTGAAAAAGACGTATGAGAGATACAATTGCACGATTGTTGGAAGGGAGTATGAGATTATACCTGGCCAATGGAGCACTGAGACGAAGAGCTTCCCCAGAAGATTGGCAACAGCAGCGATCACCAGTGCCTGCCAATACGGAAGCGGACGGATCCGGAGAACGACCCCCGCAGCCACAACGATCGTCACGGCCATCAGAAAAATTGAGATGAGTATGCCAACCGGGAAGGATTGAGTGATTTCCATTCGTTATCCGTTTGTATTGTTGAAGGAGATTTCCGCATTCTTGTGATAATGTGGACTAGCGGCTGTGAGTCCGTCCCTTTTTGGGGGAACGGCTGGCCTCCAGCCTACATATGGATACGAAGCAGGACGTATTGGGTTGCAGGCACACCAGCCGGTTCCTTACACTAGGACGCACCCCAATTGAGCCTGAAATTCTCACCTAAGTCAAACACAAAATCTTTCACCTGGATCACCTTGCCGGCTTTCAAGGTAATCACACTGACCCCGCTGTTTTGACCTAGGCGACCTGCGCGGTTTGTGAGGGAGATATTCCAGTGGACGGTGATGGTATTGGTCCCACTCATTGCGAAAATATTCTCCACGCAAATTTGCTGGACGTCGAATTGAATCTTTGGATATTGTTCGAAGAACTTGCGACACCACTCTTCGACAGCAGACTTACCGGCAAACGCGCCACTGGCCCATATATCGCCAGGATACATCAATACGCCACCGTCGTGCCACGCCGACATGAAACCAGCAAGGTCGCGGTTGCTGAGGGCTAGAAATGCTTTGCGGGCGGCCTTCCGGGCAATAATTGCGCCGATCATAGAAACCTCCTCCTGGGGAAAATGTGTCATCTCAATCGATAACGGGTAATATGCTGCACCTAAGGGATGGCGGTTACGCTGTTACGCTGACAACTTTCACGTTGTACCAAACGAAACAAGCTCTAGCTGAATAGCCTGATACCAAGGACCCAGGCCTCTTTCAGCCATGCTTAACGTACCCACGATCATTTCGTCACTTTGCGCGCCCTTTGCCCCCGCGCTTTTCACGGGAAGCGCCTGGTTAGGGCGCTCGCGGGTTATATACACTTGGAAAGTTACCTTGACCCACTTCTTGTAACCGTTGACGGACCGATACGTGCAATGAAGTATTTGTACGCTCGCTCCACAAATGTGAATGTGAGCCACCATTGAAGAATAAGGATGGCAATCCCCCCGCCCGCTATGATAGCGATGATCATCGCTGGTGTAATCTGAAACGGGAGACGGAACATTCCCCCGAGATCGAAAGCCGTAGAGGAACTGGTCAGCGCAATTGTGGCTGAAGCAATGCAAACAAGCGCAAGGACGCATGCTGTGAACACGGCGGAATGCCGTGCCACTTTCTTCACACGAGTGAAATCGGCACCGCTATGAGCGAGCCATCCGCCGATGAAGAAACCAGCTGGCAAGGCAAGTGCCACATTGAAGACCGGGACTCCCATGAAGAAGCCGAACATCCCAATGGAATAGAACAGATAAACCATCATCCAGACCAAAGGCTTCATGGAATAGGCATGTTGAACCCACGATTTGAGGAAAAGAAGATCGACAACTAGTCCAACGAGAAGACCCGCGAGTGCACACAGGAATATCCAGGATTCAGGAACAAACGGGATGCTAATCCACCACCCGGCGAGGAAACAAATGACGATGGGTACTGCCCCAAATACAACACCAATTGTTGCAATTTCGATCTTTCTCATTGTATGTCCCTTCGCTCTAACCATCACTCATTGTTGCGGAAGGCGAAGACGAGATCAATTATCTCAACCGATTTGTGGTCGGGTTTACAACCTCGACCGTTTTGTGGACGGATCGCAGTTGGCATTCAACCCAAATTGATGAGGTTGACCTTCCTGGTGATACTATTTAAGTAATACAAGCTTCCTGGTTTCCGAAAATGAGCCAGCTTGGATTCGATAGAAGTATATGCCACTAGGAAATTCAGAAGCGTTCCATCGTCGATAATGCTTTCCCGCCTGCATTTCCTCAGAAAGAAGATTTTCCACCTCTCTTCCAATCAGGTCGAATACTTTCAGTGACACAAATGACNNGTGTGCGCAGTCCAATAATATGTCAAGCACAGACAACCATCTCCCATGGCGACAGAGAGAAGTCCGACGCCTTGTTTGAACGTAAACGAGAATGTTCTCCCCGTCAATGAATCACGGGTGTGGATCGTCGTTAGTCCAGATGTATCAACTACAGCGTATCTCCAAATCTTTGGAGAATCGACAAGACTTGGAAGGAATGGAAGGACAGACTTATATATTTCATCTGCATCTCCNNTTTCAATGATCTCAAACGTATCGATCTGTATGGAGGGCCCGCTCCATGCCATCGTATTGTATCGTGTCCAATGACTGCCAGTCTCCTGCACACACCAGCGCGTTGAATCAACAGTGACCGTACTATCAATGATTGCCAAGTCCACCGTGCCGGTGTCGCTCCACTGATACTCCGCCGATTGACCGGTCTCATCCCTATATTCGTAACCGTAACTATATGTCCATTGGTTATTCACTTTAAGCGGAAACACATCAACAGGTGCATACTGTGCAACACTTACGCTAACGCAAAACAGCAGGGGAACACACAATTTAATCATGATATTCCTCCTTATGTGAAATGAGTAGAACTTGGCACTCAATCAGACGCTCAACACCCGTCTGACCGTTCGGTATTGCGCAGGATTCTGAACAAGCCCCGGCGCAATTGGCTGGGGTGAGTCCTCCTGTGAGTCCGTCGAACGCTCGAAATGCCGCAACGAAGGCAACATCCCCTCCGCCATGTTTCCTAACAGCCATTCTTCCCATCCGCCATACTCTTTGCCGATTGCCGTAAATTTCGTAACCACCACGTTCACGTATCGTCCATGCTTACGTATCCGTCACGCTTACATAACCGCCATGCATATGCATTAGCCTTCTTTCAAAGCCGCCAATCCTTTTGGCGGCTTGGCGGCTTGGCCGTTGGCGGACAAGGGCGAATGGGCGGGCCGCTCGTTAGACCGCCCCCAACAGCTTGTGTGCGTCGACGAAGGTTTCTATCGAATACAAAAGAAACCTTTTTGCCACTCACCGATTCTTCGATAACGCCAGTCTTAGTCCCAGACCGACCAATACACACCCGGCCGCCCAACGAACGACCCGTTGAATTGCCGGGCGCTGACACAGCCATTTGCCTAATGTGCCGGCAAAATAGCCCACAAGGCCAAACCAAGCAATTGCCAAGAAGGAAATAATCCCGCCTAAGATGATAATCTGGAGGGCCGCCGTGTGATCAGTGGGATTGATAAATTGAGGTATGAAGGCCATAAAGGTCACGATGGCTTTGTGATTGAAAACATTCGTGGCAATCCCTTGTCGGACAATTGTTGGCCTCTCCATCTTAATCACAGTCTTCCCTTGTTGCACCAGGCCATCCTTGTTCATAAACATCTTAAGTCCCAAGTACAGGAGATAGCAGGCACCCACCAGCTTGACCGATTGAAAAGCAATGCCCGAGGATTGAAGCAATGCTGACAGACCGAATGCCGCCAACGTCGCGTGGACGATCAGTCCCAGGCTTATGCCAAGGGCAGAGAGAATCCCTGCCAGACGGCCTTGTGCAATGCCGCGCGTGGTCACATAGATAAAATCTGGCCCAGGGGAAATGATGATGACCAAAGCTCCAACGGTGTAAAGCAACAGGGTTTCTATGCTAATCATTGATACACTTTCCTCCTTGCGTCTGAAGTGTCTGCATATATGAGGGCGCCCTAAGGGACTTGAGCTCACCTGCGGCGCGATGCTCATGCCACGCCGACAGGTTAGGCGAATTGTCTGGACGCAGTGTCATCTAATTTCTGGTGGCTCGACTCAATACAGAACTATATCCGTAGTTGCTTCTTGGAAACGAGAACTCCTCTTTGACAATTCCGATGTTTGGACAAATATATCTTTTACCATACACTGTTTGGTATGTACTATCAACGAACGTTTCGCCTCCAACGAATTTATAGACTATGCAATTGTAAGTCCCCGCCGGCACTGTCACCCTTTCTTCCCTTGAAATAACCATGGAGTCGCCATACATAACAGGATACCTGTAGCTCGCGGTGATGAACCCGCCGCGCAATTGCNNAGAATCCCTCGACTTTATTGAAATCATAAAATACTTTTCTCCATTCAGCGTCGTATCTCCTGAGGCCCAAAGTGAATCCACACTCGTCCTCGTAACCTCCATATTTGAATCATAAACTGACACAATGTTGACCCACGAATTCCCAAGTTTGAGAGGAATGAGCTCGTTAGTAGCGCCGTTGTTGGTTGGATTGCTTTCCTCACAGCCCAACAAATACGAAACGGCAAGCGCAAACGTCAGGAACGAAATGTAGTTTTTCATACAATTCCTTTCATCCGTTCGACAGTGAATCCGCACTTTAGCGGCAACGGCCCGTCCGACTTCGTTGGACGAGGTCTCGTCCCCGAGCAAAACTCGGGGACGGACTAAGCCCACCCCCTTCGGGGCCGAGATCTCGACCTTTGGTCCGTCAGCTTGTGCACTCTTTACACCCCGCGCTTCTCGCGGAAAGCGTCAGGTTAGGCGGCCGGATTATCTGACAATACATCCTGAGCGTTTATATTGTTGGCTCTTGCAAAAGCCAACGATACAATAAGCACGCTTAACATGATGCCAAAAATAACAGGGGCTTTCATCCCCAATCTCCATTCATAGAAAAACCAACAGGACGCTCCGACGAAATTAACAAACATAAAATAAAGGACGAGCATTAATGCGAACCTTTTAGGAAGGATCGTTGCAAGCCAGTATATTCCCACGAAGAACATGAAGCACATTGCAACAAAAGCATACCAGCCTTGCATCAAGAAAAAGCGGGACATTGGATTAGCTTCATGTGCGATTTCAGGGTGAAGCCAGTAGCCCGCTGGCTGGCCCAGGAGCGTACAGATCATATCACTCAGCATCGGAACGAGCATCAACCAGTACAGCTTTTTGATGATTTGATCTGTGTCTGAGTTGATTACGGGAAATGCTGACAAAACAATCATCGGGGCAAGCGCCAATGCGTAAATGGACGAGGAGTTAGTTCCAAGATGCCAGCGATTGGCCAGCCAATTGGTTGCCCCAAAGAAATGACCGAAAATAAAAGAAAATATTGCAATCAAAGCTTCCCTTCTCGGAAGAAGAGAGACGAACAAAAACACTCCCAATAAATAAATCAAACTGGTCAAGAGATACGCCTGCCAACCAAACCCTAAATAAAAGTCAAATGTATGATTCGTTGTATTGTAAATGGATAATCCATCACCGCGAATTGCTGTTTCAGGATGATGCCAAAAACTCGACGGCTGACCGGCAAGGGTATTAAGCAAACAGAAAAGAATC
>PMNP01000118.1 GCA_003161755.1 Ignavibacteriota bacterium
GTCCGCTTCCTATGTTGCTTCCGCTTCAAACACTCCTCGTTCTTCTGTGGAGAAATACGTCCTCAACGCATCGCTGCGCATTTAGCCTCTCTGATGTTGGTGCCTGACCCGGCTGCCGCTGAGGACTTCATCTCAGTTTGTGGCCTCAATGCACTGTCATGACCTGTTTGTCCAAAGCCCTGTGCTGAGGAACATCAGAAGAGCGTATCGCCAAGTTCCGAACCAATGAAGGAGTCCCAATCGATGCTACGTCGCGTTGCACGATATGTGGCAGCTTTGCTCATCCTGTTTTCAATCCGTGGGGCAAGTCAGGAGAAGAAGCCGCTCAATCTTGACCAACTTGTGCAGGAGGCGTTGCAGAACAACCCTGACCTTCGCGCAGCCCGTCATCAAACCGCAGCCGCGGCNNCGATTACTTCATCCAGCAGATGATTCCGTTCCCCGGAAAACTTTCTGCAATGGGGGATGCGGCGTCTGCAAATGCCCAAATGGTCAATGAAGGATACAATGCGCTCGAAAAGAAGATCATCCGGCAGGTGAAGTCGGCCTACTTCGATCTCTACCTCGCTCAACGGAAATCGGAGGTCAATAGCCAGAACCAGGATCTGATGAGGAAGTTTGTCCAAATCGCATCAAAGCAGTACGAAGTGGGGATGGGAAAACAAGAGGAAATCCTGCGAGGGCAAACCGAGTTGTCAACCCTGATCAATGAAGGGATCAATTTGCAGCAGGAACAACGAAGTGCGGAGGCGATGATCAACACGTTGTTGAGCAGACCCATCAACGCCCCGCTCGGCTACGTTCCCGATGTCACTGTCATCGTTCCGGGCTGGACATATGAACAGCTGGCACCGCTTGCCGTGGATGCACGACCCGAACTGAAGGGAATGGCGCTCGGCGTATCGATGAGCAATGCCGACTTGACGGAGTCAAAACGGGAATACTTTCCCGATCTCATGATGCGTGTGATGTACAAGGATATGGCGATGACCAAAGACGACTTCTGGTCGCTGATGGTCGGGGTGAGCATTCCCATTGCGCCGTGGACGAGCAGCAAGATTTCCTCGAAAGTGGAGGAGAACGAATTGAATGTGAGAAGGGCGGAGGAAAATCTTTCAAGCATGAAGAACATGACGCAGTTCGAAGTGCAGGATGCGCTGGTGAAGGTCCAGACGAACGGCAATCTGGTTGCCCTGTACAAGAACACCGTTATCCCGCAGGCGCGGCAGACGTTGGAGTCCACGCTTTCTTCATATCAGAATGGCAAGACCGAATTCCTCATGCTTCTTGATGCCTATCGTATGGTGCTCATGGCACAACTGGACTATTATATGGCAGTCATGAATTTCATGACGAGTCAGGCTGCATTGGAACAGGCGGTGGGTTTGACCATCGACCAAATCAGTGAACGTCTTCGATAAGCGATCGTAAGGGAGTAGATAATCATGAAAAAGATTCTCATTACCTCAATCCTGAGTATCGTTCTTGGCGTGGGTGTGGGATGGTTTGTGTTCCACGCGAGGACCAACAGCGGTGGAACTGCGGATCGGAAGATTCTGTACTATCGGGATCCCATGAACCCTGCCAGTACATCACCCACTCCCAAGAAAGCGCCGGATGGTATGGACTTCGTCGCGGTCTATGATAAGGAAGAACCATCATCGGCAGGAAAGAAGATCCTCTATTATAGAGATCCCATGCATCCGTGGTACACTTCAGATAAACCGGGGAAAGCCCCTGATTGCGGCATGGAGCTGGTACCCGTCTTTGCCGGCGACGAAGGAAGCGGCCAGGGGATAAAGATCGACCCTATGGTTGTGCAAAACATCGGCGTCAAGGTTGAACCGGTTGTAAAGCGAAAACTCACAAGAGTGATCCGAACGGTGGGGAAGGTGGACTACGATGAGACAAGGGTCTATTCCGTCAATACGAAAGTGATGGGGTGGGTGGAACAACTGGATGTCGACTATACGGGGCAATACGTTCACAAAGGACAACCGCTCATGGAGCTGTATAGCCCCGAACTGGTTTCCACTCAGGAGGAATACCTGCAGGCTGTGAAGTATCGCCGGCAAATGGAGGAAAGCACAAGTCAGGAGGCACGCGCAAGCGCCGATGGCCTTGTGGAAAGCGCCCGCAGAAGGATGCAGAACTGGGATATCTCAGCAAAGGAAATCAGCGCGCTCATGAATCGCGACACTCCCAAGAAGACAATGACCATCGTCTCACCGGTAAATGGCAGTGTGATCGAGAAGATGGTGAACAAAGGGCAGAACGTGATGCCGGGGATGAACCTTTATAAGATTGCCGATCTCTCCTCGGTCTGGGTTTTGGCCGACATCTATCAATATGAACTTGCGTGGGTGCGATTGGGTGAAAAGGTCGATATCGAACTCTCGTATCTTCCCGGGAAGACGTACAAGGGAACCATCACGTACATTTATCCATACCTCAATGATGAAACGAAGACAGCCAGGGTGAGGATCGAGGTTCACAACACTGCGGCGATTGAATTCAAGCCGGAGATGTATGCGACCGTAAAGGTTCAATCCCCGCTGTCGGTGGAGTCCCCTGTTGTGCCCGACCAGGCAATTATCCGGTCAGGCGAACGAAACATCGTCGTTGTAGCGCTGGGAAATGGATATTTCGATCCGCGGGAAGTGAAATTAGGTGTGACTGCTGATGGGTACGTTCAGGTCCTTGAGGGATTGCATGAAGGGGAGAGCATTGTAACATCCTCGCAGTTTCTTATCGACTCCGAGAGCAACCTCAAAGCCGCCATCAGCCAAATGTCGGGCCGCGAAGAACACGATGCTGCCGTGCCCATCAAGGAACCTCCAGCAACCCAGGGCAGCGAAGGGATGAAGAACATGCCGGGGATGAATGATGTTCACCAGCATGACTCGACGAAGGTCGCGCCCAGAAAGCACAAGCCGATACCGGAATCAGGGGAAAAGAACACCCGGGAGCCTGACATGAACAGTATGCCGGGAATGGCGATGGCTCCGCAGGACAAAGCAGTCGATCCCGTGTGTGGGATGAGCGTCAGTCCGAGTGATCAACTTTCGTATTCCTTTGGCGGGAAGAAATATTCTTTCTGCAGCGACGAGGATATGGAAAAGTTCAAAGGCAATCCCGGGAAGTATATCACGCCATCTCAGCAGTAATGATGCACCAATAACGATTTNNATTCAGCCAAAAGGCCGCCACCATGCTCCAGAAGATTATTGAAGCGTCAATCCGGAATAAATTCCTCGTCATCCTTGCTGTGCTCTTTTTGATCGGCTGGGGGATCTATTCGATGATGAATATTACCATTGATGCGATTCCAGACTTGAGCGACGTCCAGGTAATCATTTATACGGAGTATCCGGGTCAGTCACCCCGTATTGTTGAAGACCAGGTGACATATCCGCTCACCACGGCAATGGTCAGCGTGCCCGGTTCCAAGGTCGTCCGGGGATATTCCTTCTTTGGATATTCATTGGTCTATGTCATCTTCGAGGACGGGACGGATCTGTATTGGGCCCGGAGCCGCGTGCTGGAATACTTGAATTATGCGCAAAAACGGCTGCCAGTCAATGTCGTGCCGACTCTCGGACCCGATGCCACAGGCGTTGGATGGGTGTTCGAGTACACTCTGACGTCTAAGACGCATTCGCTGCAGGAGCTTCGCTCTATTCAGGATTGGTACCTGAAGTACGGGTTGACTTCTGTTCCGGGCGTATCCGAGGTTGCAAGCGTAGGCGGCTATGTCAAACAGTATCAAGTCACGGTCGATCCGGCAAAACTTCTCGCCTACAAGGTGCCTCTCTCCATGGTCGAGATGGCCATTAAGAACTCGAACAACGATGTCGGCGGAGAAGTGATCGAGATGGGGGAGATGGAGTTCATGGTGCGCGGACTTGGCTACATCAAGTCCGTTGATGACATCAGGGACATCCCTGTTATGGTTGACCCGAAGAGCGGGACCCCCGTCAGTATCAAGGACATTGCCGACGTCACCATCGGACCTTTGATGCGGCGCGGACTTGCGGAGAGCAATGGCGAAGGGGAAGTCGCGGGCGGCATCGTCGTCATGCGCTATGGAGAAAACGCCCTGAAAGTCATCGATGGCGTCAAGAAGAAGCTCGAACTCCTCAAGCAGGGGCTTCCTTCCGATGTGTCGATCAATATTGCGTACGACCGATCGGGGCTCATCGATCGCGCGATTGGCACGCTCAAAGACAAGTTGGCCGAAGAAATTCTCATTGTCGCCCTGGTCTGCATCCTGTTCCTGCTTCACGCTCGAAGCGCGCTCGTGGCGATCTTCACGCTTCCCACTGCCATACTCATTGCCTTCATTGTCATGAAGGCTCAGGGGATTAATGCGAATATCATGTCGTTGAGTGGCATAGCCATCGCCATTGGTGCGATGGTGGATGCCGCCATCATCATGATCGAAAACGCCCATAAGCACATTGAGCATGAGGCGCTGAAACCTCCCGATGAGCGGCGGGACCATTGGGCGGTCATTCAGGATGCGGCCAAGGAAGTCGGACCGGCACTGTTCTATTCCCTCCTCGTGATCACGGTGTCGTTTATCCCCGTGTTCACGCTGGAAGATCAGGAGGGGCGGCTCTTCCGTCCGCTCGCATTTACCAAGACGTACGCGATGGCAGCGGCGGCAATCCTCTCCATCACCATTGTTCCAGTTCTTATGGGGTATTGGATTCGGGGGAGAATTCTTCCTGAAGATCGGAATCCCATCAATCGCTTCTTGATTAAGACGTACACCCCGGTCGTCACCTTCGTGCTGAAACACGGGAAGTGGATCATCATCGGCGCCCTCGTTCTTTTGGCGATTACCTTTATCCCCTTCAGCAGGATTGGGTCGGAATTCATGCCGCCGCTCTATGAAGGGGATATTCTCTACATGCCCACGACGATGCCCGGAATGTCGATTTCCAAGGCGAGGGAGCTTCTCCAGCAGACCGATAAGATCCTCATGCAGTTTCCCGAAGTCCATCATGTCTTCGGCAAAGTTGGACGCGCAGAAACCGCGACAGATCCGGCCGGACTGGACATGATAGAGACCACGATCATGCTGAAACCGGAGAATGAGTGGCGGCCCGGGATGACGGTGCAAAAACTGATCGACGAAATGGATCGGGCAATCCAGTTCCCCGGGGTGACCAACGCCTGGACGATGCCGATCAAGACGCGCATCGACATGCTCGCCACCGGCATCAAGACACCCGTCGGCATCAAGGTTGCCGGGCCGGATCTGGCCGAACTGGAGCGTGTGGCTTCCGAGGTCGAGGCGGTGGTCAAGGGCGTGCCCGGCACGTCGAGCGCCTTTGCCGAACGCACCATGGGCGGCAATTACATCCAGTTCGATATCGACCGCGATGCGATCGCCCGGCACGGCCTGACCGTGCGCGACGTGCAGGACGTGCTCGAAGTCGCGCTCGGCGGCATGCCGCTCACCACGACAGTCGAGGGGCTGGAGCGCTACGCCGTCACGCTGCGTTACGACCGCGATTACCGGGAAAACCTCGAGGCGCTGCAGGAAATCTCCATTCCGGTGAAAACCATGGCCGCGCCCGGCATGAGTGGGGCAGGGGTGCCGACGCAGTTGGCGCAGGTGCCGCTCGGCCAGCTGGCCAAGGTGCGGGTCGTCGCCGCGCCGATGGGCGTGAAGAGCGAGGGCGCCGTGCCCAACGCCTGGATTTACGTCGACGTGCAAGGCTCCGACATCGGCGGCTACGTCCACGCCGCGCAGAAGGCGCTCGGCGAGGCGATGCAGAAGGGCGAGGTCAAGGTGCCGACCGGCTACAGCATTTTTTGGAGCGGCCAGTTCGAATACATGCAGCGCGCCCGGGAGCGGCTCCTGATCGTGATCCCGCTCACGCTGCTGATCATCGTCTTCATCATCTTCCTCAACACCAAGTCGTGGATCAAGACCGCCATTGTACTTCTGGCGGTGCCCTTCTCCCTCGTCGGCGCATTTTGGATGCTCTACCTCTTCGACTACAACCTGAGCGTGGCCGTCTGGGTCGGCATCATCGCGCTCGCCGGCCTCGACGCGGAGACGGGCGTG
>PMNP01000220.1 GCA_003161755.1 Ignavibacteriota bacterium
CCAATCCATGGTCGCACATTTCCTTTGCACGCCGCGAAGCCACGTCGCGAGGCACCAGGTTGCCGAACGAGGGATACATGCGTTCCAAATAATAATCGCGTTCACTGTCCGGGATTTCTTCAGGTCTACGCTTGTCCCCTTTCTGCTTTGGCACCCAGATCCTCCCGTCATTGCGGAGCGATTCGCTCATGAGCGAGAGTTTCGATTGGTAGCCTCCGCTTTGGGGAATGCACGTGGGGTGAATCTGTGTGAAACACGGGTTGCCAAAAAAAGCCCCCCGTTNNGCGGGCACGCCCGTCAATAACGACGAGGTCGAGCATTTCATGCCGGGGGAGAAACGAGACCGTTCCGGCGCCGATCTGTTTGGAGAGCGCTGAATACGCGCCGAGGAGGAGCTGTTGGCCGGTTTGGCCTCTCGCATAGAACGTGCGGGAGACTTGTGCCCCGCCAAAGGATCGGGTGTCGAGGTTCCCCCCGTATTCCCGGGCGAAGGGGACTCCCTGAGCCACGCACTGATCGATAATGCTGCCGCTGACTTGTGCGAGGCGGTACACGTTTGCCTCGCGTGCGCGGTAATCGCCCCCTTTGATCGTGTCATAAAACAGCCGAAAAACGCTGTCGCCGTCATTGGCGTAATTCTTCGGCGCGTTGATTCCCCCCTGAGCGGCAATACTGTGCGCCCGACGCGGCGACTCGTGATAGCTCAGCGTCACGACATTGTAACCGAGCTCTCCAAGCGATGCCGCCGCAGAAGACCCGGCGAGTCCGGTACCGACGACGATAATGGTGTACTTTCTCCGGTTCGCAGGATTTACCAGCTTCATGGCAAACCTGTGCTGGTTCCATTTCTCCCCAAGAGGCCCCGAGGGTATCGCCGATTCAAGTGTCATGGAAGATCCCGCCTAATGGACACGGAAATAGAAATACAGCGGCATGAGTGCAAAGCCGAGCGGTATGCACAGCCAGAACACTACTGCCACCGCTTCGATTATTCTTTGGTATTTCCCCGTGCGAAGTCCGTATGTTTGAAAGGCCGACTCGAATCCGTGACGAAGATGGTACGCGAGGAACACCAGGGCAATTTCGTAGAACAAAGCATACGCTGGATGCGAGAAGGCCGTTTGTACCCGTTCAAACATTGTGGGAGAATGCCCGCTTGCAAAGAAACGGGATTGCACGAAGAATGTGTTGACGTGGATGATGAGGAACACCAGCACAACGATCCCGGTGATGAACGTGGTTCGGGATTGGAGCGTGCTCACTTCATTGCCACGGCGAATCGCGTACGACGTGGGGCGGGCACTTCGATTGCGAATCCATAGCCACATTGCCACAACACCGTGCAGCACAAACAGAAGGAAGAGAATGATCTCAACGGGTCTGAGCAAGGGATACGTCGCAAGGAACTCTGCATACGTGTTGAAGAGTTCCCCCCGGTCGCCGCGAAAGAGGAACAGANNCAAACAAAGAAAAACGCCGGTGAGTCCAACGAGCAGCTTGCGGCCAACTGACGACTTGAGAAACGAAGGAGATGTGGTCATGGGCGCTGTCCGTGTGAGTAGACAAAACGTACAAAAACAACTCCACCGATTCAAGCCTCGAGTCCAAACAAGGCCGTACGATACCGGCGGTTACCGCAATTTCGGCAAGAACCTTCCCACTGAGAGGAGGCTTCCGAGCAGACCGAGGACCACACCTGCGGCAGCAACACCTCCGTAAAAGGTCATGGGCATGTGGACAAACACACAAAGCTCGGGCGAAACGAATTTCAGGAGATATTCAATCAGTAGGTACAGCAACCCTCCCGCAAGCAAACCTCCGAGAAAACCTTGCAGGATCCCTTCAACATAAAATGGAAGTTTGATGAACATTCTTGTCGCACCAACCAGATCCATTGTGCGTACGATATGGCGCTTGGCGAAAATGGCCAGTCGGATGGTTNNCGAGAGAGCAACAAACAGTCCAAGGCCGAGGGAGAGCTTGTAAATGGTGGCGGTTTTTGTGTCGAGAATCTCCAGAAGTGTCTCGTGGTAGACGACGGTATCAATGCCCGCGATGCCGCCAATGTTCTTTGAGAGTTCTTTTGCTCTGACGCCGGTCGCGTACTCGGTCTTGAGCTGCACTTTGAATGAGGAGGGAAGGGGATTTCCTTCGAATACGCGATGGATATCATCGCCGAACTCCTCCTTGAATATCCTCGCGGCGTCTTCCTTGGAGATGTAGGTCACGTGTTTGACCCCATCAAATCGTCCTATCAAACTCTGAATCTCCGCAAGCTCTTCGGGCTTTGTGTCCTGCTGCAGGAATGCATCCATCTCGACTCTGTCCCGAAGCGATTGAATGTAGCGCTGCGTGTTGACGCTCAGAATGACAAACAACCCGAGGAGTACCAGGGCGATCCAGACAGTAAAGATGGCGAGAATGCTGGAGAGTTTCGTCCTTCTGAAACCTGAAAAGCTCTCGCGAAGCGGGTAGGAAATGCTCATGATCCGATCGGCAAAAGTGAGAGGGATGACAGTCATTGCTTCCAGACTGGTGCGGGGCTAGTAGTTCGACTCATCGCGCCACCGGACGATCTTCCAGGGGTCAGTGACATTCCCGCGGGTAAAGGTGAGGTTCGCGTAACCATCCACATATTCAATGTCGCTGGGGTTGAAGACAAGCGTTAGGCTAAAGCCTCTGACCACCTGCAAATCTGACGAATCGCTCGATGAGGAGATAATGTTGTTCCAAACAAGATCGAGCTTTTGGGCATTTTGGAACAAACCATACGTCGTCCGCATATCCTCATCACGGCCCCAGCTGACATCCACGCCAAGGTCGTAATTCCGATAAATGAACGTGAAGTTCTCGTCGAGGAGCCGGCCATATAATGTTGTGTCGCGAAAATTGTATGCCGACTGAAAACAGGTAAAGAATCCCTCTACGGTTGTAGGATTACAACCGGTGGAACCGGGCGAGGAGTCGAGCCCCGGTGCAAAGGGGTTGATGCCTCGGACCCCCGCAAGAATAAGGAAGATCATCGAGCCTGCGGCGGCGATACGTCTCAACAGTACACCTCGCTGCATAGAGCAAGCCCCCATCCGGCACATTGTTCGCCCGCAATTCTAGTTGGAGAATTTCCCTTTGAAATAGCTCCAGGTATAATCGGTTGTCGTTCTAAAATCCGTCCAGCGATAAATGACCCACATATTACTCAGGTCGAGTCCCAGGACAAGCTGCATGGTTCCCATTGCAGTATCGGGCAATGTAGTTCCGGTGTGCTGGAAAACAAGAACATAGTTGAAGGAGTACAGGGCCGAATCTGCGCTTTCAAGGATTGATTTGTTTGAAATCTGGAGCGCTGATATCGCCCCTGTGGAAGTCTGGGCAACCATATTTTGGAAGTACTGGCGTTCTTCATCCACAGACCAGCGGGCGAAAACACCGCTAAAAAGTGCGCTTGCCCCGGAAGCTGGGATGAACACATAGGGTTGCCTCTCCCTGCCGGAGGCGGGGAAGCAACGGGCGTAGTTTACTGCATCTTTCTTCTCAATGGCTCCCTGCAAATTCTCGATGACAACGTCGGGAACTGATGCAGGAGGGAAGGAATCGCTCGGCTGGGTGGGAGATTCCGGTTCGCGCGTCTGGAACAATCCGCATCCAGACAACAATGATACAACCACGATCAAAAAAGGGATCGNNGCTCTGCTCAGCGTCGCCTCGTCGGCGAACTCGAGGTCACTTCCCACTGGGATGCCCCTGGCTATGCGTGAGACCTTTGCTCCCAATGGTTTGAGAAGTCTGGTCAGATAAATGGTCGTCGCCTCGCCTTCCACGTTGGGGTTCATTGCAAGAATAACCTCGATCACACCACCGTCAATGCGGGTCAGAAGCTCCTTCACCCGGAGTTGATCCGGTCCGACTCCGTCGAGCGGCGACAACGACCCGCCCAGCACATGGTAGAGACCCCGGAATTCATTAGTCTTTTCCAATGCCATGACATCATTGGGTTCTTCGACAACGCAGATGATGCTCCTGTCGCGTTTGGTGCTTGCACAAATGAAGCAGGGGTCCTGTTCCGTAATATTGGAGCAGGTGGAACAATGCCGGATCTTGTCCTTGACGGCGATAAGGGCAGCGGCCATTTTTGCGACGTCTTCTCTCGAAAGTTTCAAGACGTGAAGAGCAAGCCTCTGGGCCGTCTTCCGCCCGATACCCGGAAACTGCGCAAGTTCTTCAATAAGTTGTTGCAACGCTTCCGATGTATAGAGCATGTGCCTGTTCTTTTCGCTTGTGTCGGACTACAGAACCGGCAATGGTCATCATTGACGCGGTCGATTCCGACAAGTTAACACGGCTGAGGGGCATCCCTTCCCACGCATTGTGGGAGGGCACGAGGGGGCTACAGGCCCGGGAGATTCAATCCGGGGATGTTCGGCAGCATGCCGCTTGTGACCTTCGACATTTCCTCCTGGGCCATTTTCGCCGCCTCGGCAAGTCCCTTGTTGACCGCTGCGATGACGAGATCCTCGAGCAATTCCTTGTCGTCGGGTGTTATAACTTCTTTTTCGATCTGGAGCTTGAGCACTTGTTGTTTGCCATTGACCGTTGCTTTTACCATTCCCCCGCCGGCTTCACCAACGACGGTTTTTGCTTCGAGTGATGCCTGAACCTCAGCCATTTTCTCCTGCATCTTCTGAATCTGTTTCATCATTCCTGACATATTGGGAAAGCCGCCCATTGAAGCCTCGCTTGCACGGTGGAGAATATGTTGCCTTCGATGTGATCACTGATGCCCGGGGGATCACCGCCTGTCAGGCATGAAATATTGAGAAAATATATCGTATTCGAGAAGGAAAGTCAACGAACGTCACCTTGACTTTCTTGGCAGAATCGGTTACTTTGTTATTCCATCATTGAGTTTTGCATGCTTTCTCCCTCCCTTACGAGGGAGATTCCGCAGTTTTGGGAGCAGTGCCCCGGTTGCTGAATTCGGCGGACAGAAAAGTTCAGGAGGTATTGCTTGCCTCCGGCGAAATCCCCAAGCATATTGCCATCATTATGGATGGCAATGGCCGATGGGCTAATGGACGAGGCATGCCGCGCATAGCAGGCCATACCGAAGGCGTGGAGTCTGTCCGTGAAATAGTGGAAGTGTGTGGCCAGGTTGGCGTTCAGTATCTCACCCTCTACGCGTTCTCCACGGAGAATTGGAACCGGCCTGAAGAAGAAGTTTCTCTCCTTATGCGCCTCCTCTTGCGGTCGCTCAGGAATGAAACGGACCGGCTCCTCACGAATAACGTGCGCATCCGGACCATAGGAGATATTGGGACTCTCCCGGAAGAAGTACGTAAGGAACTTCAAGAGGATATCCTCAAGACGAAGGACAGCACCGGCCTCACCCTCACGCTCGCTTTGAGCTACAGCGGGAGGTGGGATTTGATGGGAGCGATTCGCCTCATTGCCCAACAGGTTGCCACAGGGGCGATCCGACCAGAGGAAATCAACGAAGAGAAAATTGCCTCGTCTCTCTCGACCAACGGCATGCCGGATCCGGACCTGTTGATCCGCACAAGCGGGGAGTTCCGTCTCAGCAACTTCCTGCTGTGGCAGCTGGCATATACGGAAATCTTCATTACGCCGAAGTATTGGCCCGAGTTCCGACGCAATGATCTTTACGAGGCCATTCGTGACTACCAGAAACGCGAGCGCCGTTTCGGCCTGATTAGTGAACAAATCCGCCCGAAGGGAAGAGACGCCGGTCTCTTTCAACGGCTTATCAAGAGTGTGACGGGACCTTAATCTATGAAACAGTTTTTGCTCGTGCTGGTGGTGACAAGCGTTTGCCTGTTCTCCGGTTCTGAAGCAGTTGCACAACACAGCCAACCTGACGAAGTCCTCAAGATCCTCGGCATCTCCATTGAAGGTGGATCGCTTTCCGATCCTGCGGCGATCATTGTCAATTCGGGTCTCAGAGTGGGAGAGAGTATTACCATCCCGGGAGATCAAATCAATGCGGCCATTCACAGACTCTGGGCCCTGAGGATTTTCGAAGAAATTGAGATCGCTGTAGACAAGAAAATCTCCAACGGCGTGTACCTTGTGATAAAAGTGAAGGAACTCCCGCGATTCGAACGGATCGAGTTTAACGGCCGCGATGAACTGAGCGAGAGCGACATCATGAAAAAGATCAATCTCGTCCGGGGCCAGGTCCTTGAGGCGAACGAAACCACGCGTATCCGGAACGAGATCGTCAAACTGTACGAGAAAGACGGCTACCTCCTTGNNCCTCCCCTTCGATTCCCTTCCCGGCTATCAGATTGTCAGGGTGGATATCGACGAGGGGAGCGAGGTGCGTGTTGATCACATAACGTTCGAGGGAAACGAAGCTTTTTCCGATGGCGCGTTAAGAGGAGCGATGGACAACACCTCGGAAAAACACTGGTGGAAGTTCTGGTCCTCGGCGAAATTCGACAGAAAAAAATACGATGACGACAAGAAGCTCGTCGTCGATTTCTACCGGAATAATGGGTACAGGGATGCCGAAATTCTTTCGGATTCCATTTGGTATTCCGCTGACAAAGTGAATATGAACATCCAGATCGCCGTGCGTGAAGGTGCTCTCTATAGAATCAGGAACGTGACATGGGAAGGGAATTCTGTGTATTCCCNNCAGGAGATCCTGAATGACCGTCTCAACGTTCATGCAGGCGAGATATACAATGCCGAGAAGATCGAGAAGAATCTTCGTGGCAATGACGCGCAGTCGGATGTGGCCGCGCTGTATCTCGACAACGGCTACCTTCGCTTCAACCTCGACCCCCAGGAAACCCGGGTTGCCGGAGACAGCATCGATTTGCTCATCAGGATTTACGAGATGAACCAGTTCAAAATCGGCCATGTCGCAATAAAGGGAAATACAAAAACGCAGGAGAAGGTTATACGCCGGGAGCTTGATACAAGACCGGGCGATTTTTTCAGCAGGGCAGCGATCATGCATAGTCTTCGTCAGCTGCAACAGTTGAATTACTTCAACCCGGAGAAGCTCAAACCGGACTACCAGTTGGTTGACGATAAGACAGTTGACCTCTCCTATCTCGTGGAAGAAAAATCAAGCGACAACATCAATGCGTCTGTCGGGTACAGCGGAGCGTTCGGCGTCACCGGTGCGTTGGGGTTCACCATCAACAACTTCTCAATCGCGGAGCCTCTTTCGGGAGGAGCAGGGCAGATTCTGAGCTTCCAGTGGGAGTTTGGCGAGGCCTCGCGTTTCCGCACGTTCAGTATTAGTTTCACAGAACCTTGGCTGTTCGACACGCCAACCCTTCTCGGTGCAAGCCTGTTCGATACACGGCAGATTTACGGTTATGACCTTGAGCAGATGGGGGGATCGCTGCACTTGGGCCGTAGATTCCGTTGGCCTGACTACTACTTCCGGGGCGATTGGATTCTGAGCGGACAACACAACAATGTGCGCAACGGGCTTGGTGTGTACCAGGAAGGTATAACAACGCAGATCAGCCTGACCCAGATCATCACACGGAACAGTGTTGATAATCCGGTGTTCCCGACTTCCGGTTCGAATATCGCGCTGACGACGCAAATCTCCGGCGGGCCGTTCCTTCCTGGCAACGTGAACTTCGTCAAGTGGGGATTTCAGGCAGACTGGTATGCTCCGCTGTTCAATAGCACGCGGGTTGCGTTGTATTTCAGCTCGCTGTATGGGATGATCACCCCTCTCGGAAGCGGGACGGGAAACATCTCTCCCATCGACATGTACACGATGGGGGGTACCGGGCTTGGCTATATCAACACAACGCCGCTTCGCGGCTATGAAGACCAATCGATTGGGCCAATGGTTGGAGGCACAGTGGTGGGAGGCAAGGCACAGACAAAGCAGACTCTCGAAGCACGTCTTGCGATTTCGAAAGATCCCATACCCATCTATATTCTGGGATTTGCCGAAGGCGGGAATGTGTATGAGTCAGTCGCCAAAGCCGACATCTTTAAACTGAATCGCTCTGCGGGGTTAGGCGCGCGGATTCAGATTAATCCCATCGGGCTTATTGGGTTCGACTACGGTTATGGATTTGATGATGTGCTTCCTCTCGACGGGAAACCCGATGGCTGGCACTTCCACTTCGTGTTCGGCAGAGGTTTTTAACACTTAGCATTCTTGCATCGGTTGTGCTTTATTATCGAAAAATCATCCATATCCTTCAGCGAGGTTGTCGTGACAAAATTAGCATTTGCCTTTCTTTCTGCCCTTTTGCTCATCCTTGCGCCGGCCATGATGGCGCAGCAAAAGATCGGTTATGTCAACTCTTCAAAGATCTTTGACGAATTGCCTGAGGCACGAGAGGCCGCAAAGCGTTTGGAAAACTATACCAAACCGATTCAGGATACTTTGCAGATGCTCAAACAGCAAATCACTGACAAGATTGATGAATACCGGAAAAAGTCGGCGTTGATGACGGAACAGGCCAAGGCCACTGCACAGCAGGAACTTCAGGACATGCAGGCGCGTGCACAGGAGTATGCCAGCGGGAAGGACCAGGAGCTTGCCCGTCAGCGTGACGTGATTATCAGCCCCGTGCGCGAAAAAATCCTGAAGGCAATAGACTTGATTGCCAAAAGGGAGAAATATAGCTTTGTCCTGGATCAAAATGAGAACGTGAATATTATTCTCTTCGCTGATCCCAAGAATGATCTTACGAATCGTGTCCTCGACAATTTGAAGCGTGGACAATAACTGGTGGCGGTTTAACTGAGGGAAGATCGATGAAGCGTCTCTGCGTTGTGCTGATTCTCCTGGCGTTGGGTGCCGTGGCTGCCCCCGCACAGTCAAAAATCGGTCACATCAATTCCGAAGCCATCATGCAGGCCCTCCCCGAGGCAGCCGATGCGCAGAAAACGCTCGACGGCTTGGTATCGCAGTGGGAGGCTGAGCTTCAGAAAATGCAGGCCGATTGGAAGCGGAAGTATGATGATTTCGACAAGAAGAAACTGATCCTGACAGACCAGGCGAGGGCCGACCAGGAAAGAGACCTGCGTGCGCTTGATCAGGCAATTCAGGATTACCGAAACAAGAAATTCGGACAAAATGGCGAGCTTTTCCAGAAGCAGAACGACGTTATGAAGCCNNAGATCTTCCTCATCCTGGAAGATATTGCGAAGGATGAAGGATACGACTACATTTTTGACAAAAGCGGACAGATTCTCCTGCTCTACGCCAACGATAAGAACGATTTGACATCGAAGGTGCTGCAGCGGATGCAGTCGTTTGGCAAGTAAAATTCATTTTCCGGAAAGAATGCGTGAGACTCCAGGAAATCGCCCTGTTGCTAAAAGCTGAACTCGTCGGTGACGGCAACCAGGAAATCTCCAGAGTTGCAAAGATCGAGGAAGCGGGAAAGGGTGACATCTCATTCCTCGCGAATCCGAAATATGCCCGATTTCTCTCGACCACACAAGCTTCGGCAGTCATTGTGGGCCGATCTGTCGCACCTCCCGGAAAGGGACCGGCACTTCTTCGCGTGGACGATCCTTATGCTGCGTTTGTCAAGACGGTGGCATCGTTCCATCCACTTTCTCCTCCTGTCCCTNNATTCATGCGAGTGCCGTCGTTGATCCAACGGCAACGGTCGGGCGAGATGTCCGGATAGGCCCCTGTGCTGTCATCGGGGCGAACGCTCGTGTGGGAGAGCGCACCATGATCGGTCCGACAACAGTTGTCGGCGAAGGTGTCGAGGTGGGCGAGGACTGTGTCCTCCATTCACATGTGACCATCAGGGAGGGGTGCAGAGTTGGCAATAGGGTGATCCTCCAACCGGGAGTGGTGATCGGTGGAGACGGGTTTGGTTTTGCCCCGCAACCCGACGGGACGTTCGAGAAGATTCCCCAGATCGGCATAGTGGTTCTTGAGGATGACGTAGAAATAGGAGCAAACACTACAGTCGATCGTGCCACGCTTGGCGAAACCAGGATCAAAAAGGGCGTGAAGTTGGATAACCTGGTCATGGTTGCCCACAATGTTGTCGTGGGAGAAAACACCGTCAGCGCTGCGCAGGCCGGCATCTCTGGAAGCACGAAACTGGGACGCAATGTCATGATCGGCGGACAGGTGGGGTTCACCGGCCACTTGGAAATCGCCGATGGCACGAAAATCGGCGCACAGTCTGGAGTTCACCGCTCCATTACGCAGCCGAATACCATCATATTCGGGTCACCGGCTCTGCCACAAAAGGAAGCATTTCNNGCATTTCGCATTCAGGGGGCGGCGGTGCAACTCCCTGAACTGGTCCAGACCGTGCGTGATCTCAAAGCGGAAGTGGAACAACTCAAGGCAAAACTCAAGGCGTTGACAAGCCCGCCCGGAGAGTGATAACGCTGTATCTCCACGACGGCAAAATTTGCCAAACCACCTTGAGACGATACTGTCGATTACCCGGGACCCATGTCCCGGTTTCCATAATTCGTAACTAGCACGGTCTACGCTCTCATGCTCGTACAGCAACGCACGATCAAACAGGCAGTGTCGATGAGCGGCATAGGCCTGCATACCGGCAACATCTGCACCATGACCTTCAAGCCTGCCCCGGAGAACTACGGCGTTCGATGGAGGAGGATTGACCTCCCTGGATCACCGGAAGTCCCCGCCGATGTGGACCACGTCGTCGATATATCCCGTGGCACAACCATCGAACTCGGTGCAGCCCGCGTGCATACCGTGGAGCACGTGATGGCGGCAATGGTGGGACTTCAGATCGACAACGTGCTGATCGAACTCGACAACAATGAGCCGCCAATCGGTGACGGGAGTGCGAGTCCGTACGTCGAGTGTCTCTTGAGGGCCGGATTCGAAAAACAGGATGCCCCGAAAGACTATCTCATCATCGATAAGACCGTCCATTATCATAATGATGAGAAAAAAGTCGACATTGTGGCGCTGCCCACGGATGATTACAGAATCACCGTGATGGTAGACTACAACAACCCCGCGCTCGGCAGTCAGCATACCGGAATGTTCGATATTGAGAAGGAGTTCGTGACGGAGTTTGCCCCATGCCGGACGTTCTGCTTTCTCCATGAAGTGGAGATGTTGCACAGCAGCGGCTTAATCCGGGGTGGAACTCTCGATAACGCCATTGTCATTGTGGATCGCGATCTGGACAAAGCCGAACTCCAACGGATCGGCGTAAAGCTGGGTATTAGTTCATCCGTGATTCTGGGGAGTAGCGGAGTGCTCAATAACCGCACGCTCCGCTTTCCCAACGAACCTGCGCGGCACAAATTGCTGGATGTCATGGGCGATCTGGCCCTCATCGGCGTGCCGCTGAAAGCACAGATCCTGGCTGCGCGGCCGGGCCATGCCAGCAATATCNNGAGATTCGCCGCCTGTATGAACAGAAGAAGCTGGTGCGGAAATACCAGCATGAGCGAAAAGAGGGGACGGTCTTCGACATTAATGCGATCAAGCGCATCCTGCCCCATCGATATCCTTTCCTGCTGGTCGACAAAATTATCGAGTTTAAGATGGACGAGAAGATCGTCGGCGTAAAAAATGTGACGGTCAATGAACCATTTTTCGAAGGTCATTTCCCCGGACAACCCGTCATGCCGGGCGTCCTGATCCTGGAGGCAATGGCCCAAACCGGTGGAATCATGCTGTTGAATGGCATCGAGAACCCGGAGGGGAAACTCGTGTATTTCATGTCCATCAACAACGCAAAATTTCGACGGCCTGTTATGCCAGGCGATCAGCTGGTGTTCGAACTGACCATGACGAGCCGGAAGAGCAAGATCTGCCAGATGTCGGGCAAGGCATTCGTGGACGGTAATCTTGTTTCCGAGGCCGACATGATGGCTTCAATTATTGAACGGCCGGGTTCCGCAACAGGCGGCAACGGTACGACACCGAAGTAATCCCTCTTCCTATTCAATGCAGACGGCTGCCTGATGAGTACTCTTGTTGATCCCCGCGCCGAGGTGAGTTCCAAGGCCGAACTGGGCTCAGGGGTTACCGTGGGACCTTTTACTGTCATCGAAGCCGGAGCTGTCATAGGTGATGGCACCACGATTGCTTCAAACGTGCTCATCGGCTGTGGGGCGAGGATTGGACGGCAATGCTCCATTCATCACGGAGCCGTCATCGGCCATGTCCCACAGGATCTGAAATACCACGACGAACCGACAACGTGCGAACTCGGGGATAGAAACGTCATCAGGGAGTATGCCGTTCTTCATCGCGGGACCGGTGACGGTGGGAAGACAATCATTGGCAACGACAATTTCCTGATGGGCTTTACGCACATTGCTCACGACTGCATCCTTGGCGACCATATCATCATGTCGAACGCTGCGATGATGGCAGGTCATTGTGTCGTTGAAGATTGGGTGATCATCGGGGGGATTACCCCCATCCATCAGTTTGTGAGGATGGGACGTCATGCCATGATCGGCGGAGGTCTGAGAGTGCCCAAGGATGTGCCCCCCTATGTTCTTGCCGGCGGATCTCCGCTCTCGTTTGAAGGGCTGAACGCGATTGGATTGCGTCGCCGTGGATTTGCAACTGAAGCAATCGCTGCACTGGAAAAAGCATTCGCGATTCTCTACCGCTCAAAATTGAATGTCTCGCAAGCACTCACACGCATCCGTGAGGAGGAGGGATTAATGAAGTTTGAGGAGGTGCGCAATATGATCGAATTCATTGTTGCAAGCAAGCGCGGAATCATCGGCGCGCCCCGCGCCCATGGCTGAGCACTTGCAGGACTCCTGGGTCTTTCTCGATTCCGGGCCGTGCACAGGCGCCGAAAACATGGCCCTCGATGAACAGCTTGCCCGGACGCAGAGCAACGATTCGAATGTCCCACCGGTGTTGCGTCTGTATCAATGGAATCCCTGGGCAATATCGCTGGGCTACCATCAGGACCTCTCTGAAATCGACGTCTCCAGGTGCAATGACGCGGGAATCGATGTTGTCCGCCGCCCGACTGGCGGGCGCGCGATACTTCACGCCGAAGAACTTACCTATTGCGTGGTGATGCCTGCCGGCCGACACGGTATCCTCGATGTGTATAACAGAATCTCCAACGCCCTCGTCCGTGGATTCTCACTCTTCGGTGTAAAGGTTGCTCTCCAAAAATCGCAACCCGATTTCAGAGCCGAATACCGGAAGACCGCTGCGATTCCCTGCTTCGCAAGCTCAGCCCGGTATGAGATAGAGTGGCAGGGAAGGAAACTTGTGGGGAGCGCGCAGCGGCGCTTCAGCGGAGACAGGGATGCCGTGCTGCAGCATGGTTCCATTCTCTGCGGACCTGCCCACCAACGTCTTCCGGATTTTCTTTCGATAACGGATCAGCCGGCGATCGAAGAGGTGCGCAGCGTTCTGCAACGACACACGGTAGACCTTGCCACAATCATGGGCCGGGAAATTGACATTGTGAAACTGACCGATTGTATCCAACAAGGTTTTGCCTTGGAATGGGCGATCTCCTTTCGCCCCGGCAACACACCAAACGACGAACGGTAGTCCGCTTATGCCTGAATCTTCCAAACACGATTCCGATCAATCGCCGAAGGATGCGTCCCGACAACGCGTTGTGACCACCAAGACGGTGCTTACAATGAAGCACACCGGCGAAAAAATCGTCATGCTGACTGCCTATGACTTTCTGGTGGCCAAGTACCTCGATCAGGTCGGTGTGGATGTCATTCTGGTGGGAGACTCCCTCGGCAATGTCGTCCAGGGGCACGAAACCACCCTTCCTGTGACGGTCGACGATATGATCTATCATGCGAAGGCCGTCAAGCGGGCCGTTCGCAACGCATTAATCGTTGTCGACATGCCGTTTATGTCGTATCAGACCAGCGTCGACGATGCAATTCG
>PMNP01000282.1 GCA_003161755.1 Ignavibacteriota bacterium
ATTGAGCATCGTGATACTCGCGCGGGCCTCGTCAGGATCTACGGTCCAGAAAAGACTGTGTGTGATATGTTCCGATTCCGGAACAAGCTCGGCGAAGATCTCGCCATCGAAGGGCTCAAAGAGTACCTGAAGCGTCGCAACCGGGATCTCAACAAACTCATGACATTTGCCAAGATCTGCCGGGCCAATGGGATTGTATCACAATACGTAAAGGCAATTGTCGGATGAAGAAACCTCCGACTAACGTGTCGGCCTCGGTGATTGCACGGCTCAAGAACATTGCGGACAAAGAACATCTGGATTTCAATTTCCTCTTTCTCAGATACATTCAGGAACGCTTTCTTTCCCGCCTTGCGGCATCGCGCTACACCGACAAACTTGTGTTGAAGGGAGGACTCCTTCTTCTCGCGTACAATATCGAAAAAGCTCGACCGACCAAGGACATCGATTTTCTCGGAGTCGACGTTTCGAGCAATCACGAGGACATTAAGCGCCTGATCAAGGAGATTGCGACCGTCGATCTCGGCGACGGGGTCACGTTCTTGCCTGATTCGTTAAAAAGCGAGTCTATCACCGAGGACGCCGGCTACGAAGGCGTCCGTCTCAAGATTACCGCAAGGGTCGGAACGGCGCGCAATACAATCCGGATTGATTTCGGTTTTGGGGATATCATAAGTCCGCGTCCTGTTTATATGGACTATCCAACTCTACTGGACGGAAAGACTTTCAACATCCTGGTCTATTCAAAAGAGACTATCGTGGCCGAAAAATTTGAAGCGATTGTAAAGNNTTGAAGCGACTCCCCTACAATCAGCGGTGAAGAACACTTTTGAACGCAGGGAAACGAGCTTGACATCCGCCATGGAGCGTCTACAGACCGAATACGACAACGAGGATGAATTCCAGCAGCAGTGGGTGACATTCAAGAATCGAACAACGCTTGCATCGAAGCAAGACTTCGACAGTGTTTTCAAAGACATCCAGGCATTCCTTCTGCCGATAGTGAATGCGCTACTCGAGGGTATTCCGATCAATCAGGTCTGGAACAGAAGGGCGAGGAAGTGGGAATAACCGTCAACCGTGAAACGAATGAAGAGTGAGATATGGAAGGTCGTCCAAGAAGATGAGGATTCGACCTGATAGATTGGTCATCCTTCTGACGATGGTCTCGTAGTGCTCCATTNNCATTTCCCTCCCGCATTTGCGGCAGCCATTCTCATTGAACACACCCCTGAGTTCAGTAACGGAATAATGAGTCGTAGTGAATTCGGAATAGCAGAAACTCAATCGCCTCCAGAAAAGGGAGGCGACGAATAGCCATTCGACTAGCCACTTGAGCCTGGACGTTTTAGGTTCAGTGCCCCCAACCGNNCCATTTGAGCTACGGGCCCATGATTCAGACGTGCGCGACCTGCGGACTGGGATTTACCTGAATGTCCCGGCCGGTGAGTTCATTCCTGCCAGACTTTAAATTTAGAGAAAAGTCGGGCTATTTGCAAGATCCACCAGGCACGAATGCCGGGAGACGGCGCCGCCGGATTACCTGAGCTGCAGCCGCATTTCGTTGGTGGGCTTGAAGCCAAGATGCTCGTACAGGGGGCGCCCGGCTTCACTGGCATGAAGCGAGACCCAGGCGAATCCCTGCTCCCGACACCACCCGATCGATTTCCCGAGAATCGACTTTGCCAGACCTCGCCCACGATACTCCGGTTCGGTGTACATGTTGAGTATCCACGCACGGTGAGGACTCGGGTCGCGTGGCGAAGAGGGGTGGGCGACGATCAGCAGCCCTCCACCCGCAACCACTCTCCCCGCAATTTCCGCCAGCCATTCCCGATAAGAGCCGTCCTTCAAACCGGCTTTGATGAATGGTGCTGACGTTGCCTCCATCGCATCGAGAGCCGCCGTGTCTTCAAACCCCATGTCGCGGAACATGCAACGACGGTGCCGCATGATCTCTCCCAGATCGTCTATGACAGCCTCTCTGATGGTCGCGTCAGTTCCGCGGTGCACGGTTGTCGACTGGTTCATTGCGGGCCCCTTCTCTCGCTGGTAACAAGTGGCTGCAGGCGTTTTTTACCCCTTGCCATGACATTTCTAATAAGCTACAACAGACAGAAATCATTGACAACGGAAATCCTTGACAATCGGAACCGGAGTGGCTAAGTTCCGGTGGCGTGGCACGTCGCAATAATGGGAGTTATACCCGGATGTTCACATCCATGAAGAGGCTATTGAGGCAACGGGGGCTTACTGGCCACGACACTGCTTCCGAAACAGGCGTTCTGCTCGGGGGGGTCGGATGGACGGTCGTCCGGATCATTGCGTGCGTGATCATTGCGGCCAGCATCGTCGGTACGTTTACGGCGTCATCGGTCCTGGATGACTCCTACATGTTCGCGCGGTATGCAGACAATCTTCTCAATGGACGAGGCATCTCTTTTAATCCCGGCTCTTCTCCCACCTATGGTCTGACTTCACCGGGGTACCTGATTGTCGTGATTCCATTCAGGCTGTTTGTCAGGCATTCCCCTCCGCTTGCCATGTTGTTCTCGAGCCTCTGTTCCGGACTCGCATTCCTGGCGATAACCGCGATGTTGATCAGGCTGGTTGGTCGATCAATTGATGCACGCTGGAGACAGATCCTGTCCCTGGTGGTTTTGGCCGCCCTTGCACATGCCGCATCAGACCTGTCCGTGCACTTTGTGAGCGGTATGGATACGATGTTCGGGCTCGCATATATCGGACTCTATCTAGTCATCATCACGTTGTTTGAGAAGACTCCATCTCTACGGAACACCTTTGCTGCGACGATTCTCGGGGGAGCTGCGTTCTGGATCAGACCGGACTTGTTATTGTACACGGTCGGGATACCGGCGGCAATTGCCTTATTCTCGAAAGATCCCCGCACCCGGATCAATTCTTGTGTTGCCCTTGCCGTCACGGTGGCGTTTACGGGCTTGATTGTGATCGCGAATGTACAATACTTTGGATCCGCCCTGCCGCTTCCATTCTACGCGAAAACGCTCCATTTGTATGGTCAGACCATTGAGGCGGTCTATAGATACGAAGGGCTGATCCAGCTCCATAGGTACGTGGCTTCATACGCTATCCTCCTTTCAATCGTTGTCATCGCCGCTGCCAGCGGTCGAAAGGCGTGGTGGGAGAGCCTNNTATTTCGCCCGAATGCATGACCCGGAGTTCACGCAATCCTCACGCTTTCGTCGCACTGCGGTCTTTGTCCTTTTCGCGTTCTATGTGACGTTACCGAGTGCCATCTGGAACCTGGACCGGTTATCGATAGCGCCCGGGATCTGGGCGAAGGGGTTTCAACTGGTCGACGAATACAGGGACACATG
>PMNP01000264.1 GCA_003161755.1 Ignavibacteriota bacterium
CGGTCGAGGCAGCCGATGATGTTGAGCAGCGTGGTCTTTCCTGAACCGGAAGGCCCCATAATGGATATGAACTCCCCTTCGTTCACCTCAAGGTTGATGCCTCTCAGAATGTATGTCTTGATGCTCTTGTTCTCATAAATCTTTTCGATGTTCTTAAGCTGTATCATGGGCGTCATATTGTCTTTCCGGTTCTCAGTTATTCGTTCTCTCTCTACTACATACTACTTACTCCTTGCTCCGAGATTCACAACCGCATCTGTCCACTGACTCACATATGAAACTTCCCTTTCATGTTTTCGGTGACGATATGGCCATCGAACAGATGCACAACCCTGTTTCCATATTCAGAGTAAGCCGGCGAGTGCGTCACCATGATGATCGTCGTGCCGGCTTCGTTCAGGCCGGAAAGCAGGTTCATGACCTCCTCACCGTGCGTCGAGTCCAAGTTGCCCGTCGGCTCATCGGCGAGAATGAGTTTGGGATTGCCCACCAACGCCCTCGCAACAGCCACACGCTGTTGCTGTCCACCAGAAAGCTGCTGCGGAAAATGACCCTTGCGATGCATGATTTGCATTCTTTCCAGCACCTCGTTCACCTTCTTCTTTCGTGTGGAAGGAGTAACCTTTTGATAGAGGAGGGGGAGTTCCACGTTCTCAAACACCGTCAGCTCATCGATCAAATTGAAACTCTGGAACACAAACCCAATATTGTGTTTCCTCAGATTGGCTCTCTGCCTTTCCGTGTACTTCGAAATCTCCTGATCCAGGAAGAAGTACTGACCATAGGAAGGATTGTCGAGCATCCCGATGACATTGAGGAGCGTGGATTTGCCGCACCCCGATGGGCCCATGATCGAGACGAATTCGCCGGGCTTCACCTCAAAATTGATGTTGTCCAGGGCCGATGTCTCGACTTCCTCAGTCGTATAAATCTTCTTAAGGTTTCTGGTCTTGATCATGAATCGCTCCTGCCAAAATGTGAGTATTCAGATTTCTGAGGAAGGTATTGCAATCGATTGATTGAGATGACGGAGTTCACGGATTAGTGGGTGCGACTCAGACCTTGTTAACGCCCCTGCAACCTGCCCTTGCATCAAGAGGTTTTCCAGCCGGCTGATCGCCTTTCGGGCCTCGATCATGAACCGCTCATCTTCGTCGTACCCTTTGGCAATATTATCGAGCACTGCAATTGAGAGTCTGTTCACACTTCGGGCGAAGTTGTCGTGTTCAGAGTTCCGGGAGTGCACAGCCGAGAGATCAAGGAGTGCACAGACCACGGACCGGGCGGTGCGCCAGGCTTCAAGATCTCTGAAATTCTCCACGCTGAGTAAGCCTTGCCTCATACTAGCCGCCATGGTCATTTCTTCAGTACCAGCCTCTCAATATCACCGAAATTGTCATAGGAGGAGGTGATGACCTGCTCACCCACTTCCAGCCCTTCCAACACTTCGAACGCCTGGGGATTCTGACGGCCGATGCGTATGTTCCGTTTGACAGCAGAGACTCCCGATTTATCGACGACATACACCCACTGTCCCCCGGTCTTCTACANNTCCCCCGGTCTTCTGGTAAAACCCTCCCCGTGCGATAATGAGTGCATCGGTAAGGTCACCCAATTGGAGCTTGATCTGTAGTGACTGTCCGCGCCGGACCCCTTGTGGCGGAGAACCGTCGAAGAGCATATCCACCTCAAACCTTCCATCACGGACTTCGGGATACACCTTTTCGACCGAGACATTGAACGCGGTTGCGCCAAGGTCAAACGAGCCCTTTTGGCCGACATTGATCCTTGATATATAGAATTCATCGATGGCTGCGCGCACTTTGAATCCATCAAGCACGTCGATTTGTCCGAGCCGTTGCCCGGGGGATTTAGACTCTCCGATCTCTACGTTCAATGACGTGAGTTGACCGGTGAGAGGAGCTCGCACAATGAGATCTTCCAGGCTTTTCATGACCAGGTTAAGATTGCTCTGCATGCGCGTAATGGATCCGTCAAGCTGCACCAGTTGCGCGTGCCTGAGAAGCGAATCCTGCCTGAAATTCTCGACCGTAATTGATTGCTTTGACTTCCAATATTCATACTCGTCTTTTACCTGTTCATATTCCTGTGCGGAGATAAGCTGCTTTCGGAACATGAGTGTATCACGGTCGTACAATCGTTGAAGCCGGGTAATCTGATAGAAGACGTCGGCAAGCTGGCCGCGCAGGGTAAGGCTGTTTTGTTCGATGGCGAGGCGGGTGTTCCGCGCATTGTTGATTTGCTCGAACAACAATGCTTCACGGTAAAGCACGTCGAGTTGCACGTTCGTGTTGGCAAGCTTGAGAATCCGGTCGCCCTTCTTGACAANNATATGCTGTCGATTCTCCCTCCTTCAGCAGCATCAAGAAAGAAAGTTTGGAGGGGCTGGATTGTCCCTGTCACCGGAATGAACTCCTGGAATGGAGCCCGGGAGACGGTAGAGATTGTGATGCGTTCCGAGTCAACGTTAAGCTTGGAGCGGTGATCGCCAAACAGGAGATACGAAAAAAGAAAGAGTACGAACACCACCGGAATGCCGATCATCCCGACGCGCTTGACGGTCCATCGTTTCTTTTCAATCGGCCTATCCACGGGTTCGTTCCTTGCGTCTTGTG
>PMNP01000330.1:0-206 GCA_003161755.1 Ignavibacteriota bacterium
CGGCATTGTGGGCCAGATGCCGGAGCGCTGCCTGGGCTGCCGCTACTGCATGGCGGCCTGCCCCTATCACGCGCGCTACTTCAACTGGTGGGACCCGGCGTGGCCGGCCGGCATGGAAAAGACTCTCAACCCCGACGTGGCGCCCCGCATGCGCGGCGTGGTGGAGAAGTGCAACTTCTGCCACGGCCGCTGGCACGCCGCCAAGG
>PMNP01000330.1:280-12394 GCA_003161755.1 Ignavibacteriota bacterium
CGTGAAACGCTGCTCCACCGGAAAGTTCCTGCTGTGGCTGGCGCCCTGGGTAGCCCTGCTGCTGTTTGGGCTCTATTGCGCCGGCCTGTGCCTGGTCAAGGGCCTGAACCAGACCAACATGGACAACCGCTTCGCCTTCGGGCTGTGGATCTTCCTCGACCTGACGGTGATTGCACTCGGAGCGGGAGCGTTTTTTACCGGGTTCCTCGTCTACATCGTACGGAAAACTGAACTCAATGCTGTCATAAACAGTGCGGTGGTTCTTGGATTTATCTGCTATAGCGGCGCAGTGGTAGTGTTAGGAGTCGATGTCGGTCAGCCCCTGAGGGCCTGGTACACGTTTTGGCATCCCAATGTTCACTCGATGCTGGCGGAAGTGACGTTTTGTATCACGTGTTACCTCCTTGTCCTGGCGATTGAGTACACGCCAATCGTGCTGAAGAACCGAAAACTGAGAAAGCTCNNCACCGGGTGGTGATAGTTTTTGCCGCAGTCGGGACACTGCTTTCGTTCTTCCATCAGGGATCGTTGGGCGGATTGTACGGCGTTCTCAAGGGAAGGCCATTTGCATTTCGTGAAGGATTCGCGATTTGGCCATCAACATTCTTCCTCTTCATTCTCTCTGCAGCCGCTTCAGGGCCCAGCTTTCTCGTTGTGACAACATGGCTTGTGGAAAAGCTCTCCGGAAAAAGACTTGTGAAGCCCGAAGTCTTTTCATTGCTGGCAAAGATCTCGGGTTCTCTTCTGCTCGTTTATGTTCTCTTGAAGTCGATTGACACGCTCATTTGGATCAATGGCACCTTGCCCCGTGCCGGAGTCACTGCATCGGGATTCTATTCATGGCAGCCGTTCGGAACCTGGATCTTGTATCTTGAGATCGTCGTCTTTGGCCTGTTCCCGGCACTGTTGTTGCTCAGTTCCCGTGTCAGAGCACGGAGAGGCTGGCTCGTTGCCTCGGCTGCTCTCACCTGCTGCGGAATTGCCTTGAACAGGTTCGTGATGACCATCCAAACGCTTGCGCTGCCAACACTCTCTTTCGATGACTTTGTGACGTATGTGCCGAGCTGGCAGGAAGTCGCCACGTTTCTTGCCGTCATAGCCTTTNNTCCTTCCGGTATCTGAAATTGTTTCCTCAGGAACAGGAGCTCGCGGAGAGATCATCTCTCCCTGACGGCAGGAAAATGGCAGTGTAAGCACGGCCTTGTCGAGAGCTTTCTTTGCAAAAGGAGATGACAATGTTTCCCTGGGTGTACGGTTTTACGTGGGACGCCGGCAACATCATTTTTCTTGGCCTTTTTCTCACCGTGGCATTGGTTATTGGCGGGACACTTGCTCTCGCCTTGATTCGGGCGATCCGCGACCTTCGGAACAGGAAAGCGGATCAGATACGATGGCGCGAAGATTTTCATGATCTGCCGACGAATCTTCGAATATGCCGGCATCAGATCACCGGCGAGCTCGCGCAACGTGTCTGCCCGCACGCATTCGACTGCCGCGAGTGCGAGTTGCATCCTGTTCTCATCGCCAAGCGAGGAACGCTAACCACCCAGCATCCACCCCTGGGAGTCAAAGTCCCCGCCGATCGATACTACCACCGTGGGCACGCCTGGGTGAAACCTGAGACTGACGGCACGATGCTCATTGGGCTTGATGATTTTGGGACTAAGGTGTTTGGAAAACCTGATGCAATAGTTCTGCCTCAGCCTGGCTCGCCGATTGCGGTCAACGGGACCGCGTGGACAATGCAACGAAACGGCACGACAATCCGGATCCTTTCGCCGATAGATGGTCGCATTCTCGAAACCGGCGATGGGAGTCGGGGATGGTTTCTGAAAGTTGTCCCACGGCAGGAATCCCTTCGGTTGACCCATCTTCTGAGCGGGGATGAGGCCGCGGCATGGATTTCCCACGAACTGGATCGGCTCAAGGCAGGGCTTCATCTTCTCGCGCCCATTCCTTTGCTTGCCGATGGCGGCGAACTCGTACGCGACCTCCCGGCACAATATCCCGAAGCGGATTGGAACGCCATCTGGGGGAAGCTTTTTCTGGAACCATGATTCTGCCAAGAGTGGAATGCCCAAGAAGGCATTTGCATCATTCATCGAATGTTTTGTATCTTCTCCAACATCGTAAGATTTGCCTCTCTCGTCGTACGCTATTCAGGATAGGACGGAACTCACAATTCACTGCAGGTGTTAACGGAACAATGAGTTTTTCCATCATATCAGGATTGTCCGCTGCTTCACTTTGACCTTCAATTGTCAATGCTGATCTATTCAACCTTTTCGTTTCATTTTTCTCATAACACAATAACCCCGTGCATGCACACCCCAGTGCATCAGTAGCACGGCGCCAACCATCAAGGAGGATCCTTCCCATGAACCATCGCTTGACACTATTTCTTTGTTTAACTCTTCTGATCGGCCTGACTGCCGACCTGGGAAACGCCCAGTTCAGAGACCAAGGCATAGGTGGCGGACTGGGATTTGGAACGACTTTTGGGCAAACTGATTTGAAGGATCAGAAAGCGGACTTCTTCGCGCGCGCCTATTTGCGCTATCCTTTGATGTCGCACCTGTTTGGTGAGCTTGGGGCCGGCATGGGACGTGTGTCAGGCACGAATGCAGCCGACGGGTCCGATTACAAGACGCTGGTTGCGCCAATCGACTATCGATTCCTCTATAGCCCGCTCTCTTCAGCCAAATGGGCACCGTATCTTTATGCAGGAGCGGGTGTGTTGCACTATGACATTCAATCTCTTCCGTCAAACGCCACTCCGGGGATTAAGACAAGCAGTTGGACCACTGTCATTCCCGCAGGCGCAGGCGTTGCAATGAAGATTTCGGACAAAGTCGCGGCTGAAGTGAGCGGCGGCTTTAATTGGACAATGAAACAAACGCTGAATGGTGTGATGAACGGAAGGAAAGACGACTACTGGACTGCAACTATCGGCCTGACCTATGTGGGTGAAAGTGGAAGTGCCGATCCGGACAATGATGGACTGACAAACAGTGAAGAGAAGATTTTTGGTACCGACCCGAAAAACCCGGACACCGATGGTGATGGACTGAAGGATGGCGACGAAGTCAAGATCTATCATACCAACCCCTTAAAGTTCGACACCGACGGCGACGGACTCTCTGATGGTGATGAAGTCCTGAAATATCATACCGATCCTCTCAAGGTCGACACAGATGGTGACGGTCTTTCCGACGGCGATGAAGTCCTGAAGTATCACACCGATCCTCTGAAAGTCGACACTGATGGTGATGGTCTCTCCGATGGTGACGAAGTGTTGAAGTATCATACCGATCCGTTGAAGGTCGACACCGATGGCGACGGGTTATCGGATGGCGATGAAGTCCTGAGATATCACACTGACCCGCTCAAGTCGGACACAGACGGCGGCGGAGTGAACGATGGCGTTGAAGTTGCGCGCGGCACGAATCCGCTTGATCCTTCCGACGACATTCCCAAGAAGGAAGAGTTGAAGGTCGAAGTTGGAAAAGCCATCGTCCTCGAAGGCATCGTGTTTGCCACCGGCAAGGCGACGATTCAGCCCGAGTCTGAGCCGATTCTGCAAAAGGCATACAATACTCTGGCCCAAAATGCAGATGTGGCGGTTGAGATTCGGGGATATACAGATAACGTTGGCAAGACGGCAACCAACCAGAAGCTTTCCCTTGCGCGCGCCGAAGCCGTGAAGGCCTGGCTTGTGAAGAGCGGCATTGATGCATCGCGTGTTGCCTCGAAGGGCTACGGACCGAAGAGCCCGGTAGCTTCGAACAAGACTGCGGCAGGGCGGCAGCAGAACCGCCGCATCGAGTTCTTCCGCACGAAGTAGGTTGAAATACGATAAGTGGTAAGAAAAGGCCTCCGGTAATTTGCCGGGGGCCTTTCTGTTTTGTCTCAAAGAGAAGGTCGCAAACCGCTAAAGCGGTTGGGTGTGGTTATGCAAACCGTGTGTTGTTAGCCACGACATAAGTTGTGGGCTGATGGGATTCCCCTGTTGTCCCCTGTCGCACGACTGTCGCTCGTGCATTTACTCGTGCTGGTAAAGACAAAAAGAAACGGCCTCGAGACCACTCTCGCTGCCGTTTGTAGAAGAGGTGGACATATACTCAACGATCACCGCTTTTGTTCGTCTATGATCCCCCGCAACTGCGATGTGAGCCGGGGGAGATCACTGATAAGTGTATTCCACACGATGTCCTCGTTCACGTCAAAGTATCCATGGATCAACCTATTGCGCATCCCGATAATATCTTCCCACTGGACTCCGGGGTACAATGAGCGGGTCACATCGGTGATTCTTGCCGCCGCTTCACCAATGATTTCTAAGTCCTTGAGCACCGCCAGGACTAACTTACGGTCGGCCTTAAAGTCTGTCTTAGTCTTGCCATCGCAAAATGCAGTTATTTCACCTGCTGCATCGAACATATGGCGGATGCGAATCAGGTCACTCCTGTCCATAGAGGAATTGCGCCGAATTGAGAATGTCCGTCCGAAAATACCTACTCAAATCTTCCGACGTTCGCAAATCCACGCGTCTTCCGCCGAGTATGGAAGAGATGTCGCGTTCCAACGCAGCAAGCTTTAGAAGACTTGGGGTCATATCAGGCTCGAATTCGATCAGGAGGTCGATGTCGCTGTCCGTCCGGAAGCTCGGCGTCAGAGCAGAGCCAAAGAGTGACAGCCGTCGCACTCCATGGAGTTTGCAAAACTGAGCAAGGAGCGGTCGAGCGATCGCGATGGAATCTGGAATGGGCATAATTTCCAATAATATGCCAACTTGCACTTCAAGAGTCAATATTTCTTGAACGTCGGCTTCTGGGCCGGCTCTTGCCGTCTTCCGGTCTCCCCATTCTCTATACTACATACTCTAAGCAATTTCCTGGCCCAGTCTCCTCATTCTCCCAGTCTCCCCATCTCCAAGTCTCTCCCGGGGAGCACACATTGACTGTGTGGGATGGCACACTGGCGCACACGCGAACGAACGCTCTCCTCGGCAATATACTCCAATCGATCGGTATTGGCAAAAAAAAGCACCGGGATCGCTCCCGGTGCATAACGGTTACGGCATTGATTCTAAAGCTTCACTCAGATCGTAAAGGCGACATGAAACGCATCGCCCGTCCCAACATTATACCTGACGGAACTCGGCAATCGTGAAGGACTTGTCCCTGACGCTGACGCGCAACCGTCCCTGAGCCTCAAGCACCAGGTGATTGGGGAATGACGCCTGCAGGTTCTTCTTTGCAACGTCGATGTTCGAAAAACTTGTCCCCTCAAGCCGCTGGCGGGCTTCCTCTGCAAGGAGTCCAGTTTGACCTACCAGTAAGATACGCATTGGTCCCTCCGACCGCAAAGTTCCGTTCTCTCTTCGTTACCTATCTACCATATTATCGGCCTCAGAGGAGAGAAGTTTAGCGGTTTTGGAAACAAAATCGCTCATATCACGCTTCCGGCTGGTCCACTCTCCAGTATTCCCCGCCTCCACCTTCCCGTTTCATGAAGCCATGATCAATGAAGGCACGGCGCAATCTTGCCGTATCATCGTTGAATCGCTTGAGGATTCTGTTTACCTCCTTCTCCCCGTACCTGACACCGGGGGTGAAGGCATGAAGCGCATGGCGCACGAGAACGAGGAATTTCTTCTCCTGTGAGGGAAACGCCTTGAAGCGTCCCTCGCGCGTCATAAATGTCGAAAGGACCTTCTTGTCAAAGGACGAACCATCCACATCTGCCGCGAGGGAAGGCAAATCCTGCACCTTGAGGAGTCGTTTCGCCATCCCTCGTAGCGTGGCCGGTTCCAGCCTATAGATACTGTAATATCCCTCTGCCTTCGCCTGGACAAGTCCCGCTTTCGCAAGGCGCCCCAGGTGATGGGACACCGTGGGGGCACCAAGATGCAGGATCTCGGCCAGTTCCTCTACCGCATGCGGACGCACGGCCAGAAGCCCCACAATGCGGAGACGGTTGGGATCAGAAAGGGATTTGAAAAACGCGAGGAGTTCTTCCACTGCAAGTTCGGGGACCATTATTCACCTATCAAATTATTTCTATCAATATCGAAATACTTTGATACAATGTCAAGGGCCCCCTGTGGCCACGCCTTCAGGGCTTCAGCAAGAAGGGGATAGCTGCTATACCTTCGCCCGTTGCACAAGCAGATCATTGTACGCGGCCGCAGTCAGCTTCGCCACGTTCGGCCAGAGATAGTTTTTTTGGATGTTATTGCGAAGGTCAGGGCTCTTTTTATCCGCAAGCGCTTTCGTGATGCCGTTGCGAATGGACTCGACCGATGAAGGTTCAACATACGTTGCCATGCCTTCAAAATACTCCCGTGTCCCGCCGTAGGGAGTGATGACGATCTTCGCACCGGCAAGTCCGGCCTCCAAGGCCGCTATCCCGGGTGTTTCAAACAGCGAAGGCAAGACAAACACGTCGCACGCGGCATAGGCCGAGGCGAGCAACGGCGATTCATGGTCCAAACCGTTGAGCAAGAGGATATGCTTGTGCTTCGCTGCCTCGCGAACGCACGCATCGCCATAAGGCCCTTTGATAATCCTGCCGATGATGACGGTAGGGTGATCGATGCCGGCCAACGCCTGGATCAGGCTGAGAACGTTCTTTCTGCCGTGCCCGACATGTCCAACGTTCAGAATAAAATTCTCGAGTCCGAATTTCTTCTTGAACAATCCCGGATCCGCCGAGCCAAACCTCTCATCCACACCATTCGGCACCATCGTAATCTTCTTGGCAGGAGATCCAAACCCCAACCGTACCAGCTCCCCCTCTGCCGCTGAATTTGGCAGGAGGCGTGAAGCCCAATTGCAGATATCTGCGGTGAAAATGTGATCCGTCCAGATGCCGAGCCCCGCCTTCTGCAAAACCCGACCCGCACGGAGGGCGGTCCGAACAAAGGCTGGCGAATGGCGGCTGTACACAATGGGAGACACCACGAGCGGAACATCCAGCGTGTGAATTTCGCGCGCAAGGTGATACGTGCCAATATTCGCCGCAAATAGGTGGAAAAGATCACAGTCCGACGACTTGAAGGGAGCCCACGGGTCGAAGAATTTGACTGTGACACCGAATTCCGGCAGGTGACGGGCAGTATTCCGAATCTGCGTGTTCGGTCCCCCATGCAGAATTGACACCGCTTGATAGCCTGCCATGGTTACCGTGATCATGAAAACCTCCTGAGAAGGGCAGTAAAACTCATTCCGATCGCGCTCCGTATGTCAGGCTCTCGCGTTCTTCCCAAGCCTGTTTGTGCTTTCATACTCAACCTGGGCATCATCACCATCTCGTTCGGCCGGACCGACTTCTTCACCGGCACTATCCCCGTTCCCTTTGGTGTGGTAATTTCAAGGCTCACGTGCTGCGCATCGCCACCCTGCTCCGAGAGGTACGCAGAAACAACACCATGATTCCATTGCACGCTGAGCGTCTCCAATGCCAACGACCGGGTCTTCCACCAATTGGCAAACTGGCCGAGTGTAACACCAATCGCGCCGCCTTCCTTGACCATCGAGAGGATCGCTTGCGCCACGTCTGCACACTCGTGGACCGGATGATCGTAAAAGAACAACGGCTCATCAAACCATCGCTTCCTCGAGATGACCTCGGCAAAATATCGAATCATCCGTTCATGAGAATATCCCGCTCTTCTCAGGGCACCGGCACTGATGGGATGGACGGGGACCTGCAAGGTTGAGAATCGCCGCCCGGGAATTTCGGGGCGGAACGGATACCCGTCATACCCGCAGCCGAACTCCGAGGAGTAAGCAACACTCAAACCTTCGAGAGTCTCGCCAAGAGTGGTGCTCCAGATTCCATACGGTGCTGCATATCCGCCAATTGCGATTCCCGCATCGCGAAGCAGTTTTTGTGCCCTCTCGATATCGTTTCGCGCATCTGCCAGGGTCTTGTGTGTTTTGTGCGCGTAGCAATGCACGCCGATCTCCTGCCCCTGCATCGAGGCAAACTCGCCCAGCCAGGATTCGTGAGAATACGTGTCAAGAAACCATGTAAATGGGATGGACAGTGATTGAGAGAGCTCATAGAACGCGGCTATCTGTCTCCGCGAGGCTCTGTCGGTGTCAAGTCGAAATGCTGCCATCGCGAGGGTATCCCCGGGATACGGTCGGAGGCGCACGTAGGGGACACTTCTGTGAAGATGGAGGAACTGAAGGCTGTGGTGAACCAATCGATGCAGCTCACTGCGTGAAGCAACAGCAACGCGCTCATACGGCAGCCGCTCAAATGGTGAGGGGAATTTCCTATTCGTGGCTCCTTCCTTCAGCCAGAGGTCCGACACATCGAACGGCAGTAGTATCGCGGCTCCTCCTCCCACTTCGCCGGCGAAAACCCCAAACACGTTGTCTTGCGTCCGCAAGACCCCAGCCTCTTTCGGGATGTCACACACTTGTGAGACGTCGAGCAGCTCGATCCATGGGTCCTCGCGGTCATCGGTCAGGTATCGCACATACTCGCGTCTCGTGGGCATATGCGTGGCAGAAGAGAGAAACCTTGCCGCACCCAACACCGCCCCTCCTCCTGCCAAATATGCCTTGACCCTCTCCTGTTCGGCTCCCTGAAGACGACGGTCTACAATCAGCACACTTACATCCTCAGGTTCGAGCGTCTCGAAGTTAGCGCGAACCCATGGAACGCCTTCCTGTGAGAGCAGCGCAACCCACGAGGACGCACATTCCACGATAGCACAGCGCAGGTTCATGCAATCCTCTCCCGTAAGACCTGCACATCTTCGCGCGTGAAACCACGGAAAAGAATCGACGACCCGGCGAAGACCATTGAACCGACGAGCGAACTGAGAACCGGGTGCATCGCACTCAGAAGCGACAGTGTTATGCCCATGAGTATGGCAGACCCTACGAACGGAAGAACNNGCCGCCAAAGGAAACGGCTGCTTTGTAATCACCTGCCGGATGAGCATGACCGTCATGACGAATTCCCCTGCCGAGAGTCCGGCCGCACTCCCCGCAATACCCATTTGGTATGTGAGGATTGCACAGAAGACGACAACGGCAATCGTCCCCGGCACCAGCACCTTGAGAAAGTCACGCTCCCGTTGTGTGGCAAAAAGAACAGTCATCATGACGGTACTCACCACGGTAGTGACAAAATACGGCATCATCCATTTGAATGCTTCTGCCGCATTGCTAAAGCCCGCCCCAAACACAATCGTCACCACCCAATCCGCATTAAACACTCCAGCCAGCCCCACTGGGAGAGCAACAAGAAGAACCATCTTCAGTCCCAACACTGTCACGTGCCTCATACGATCGGGCCCCGCCACATACGCCCGGGATGCAACGGGAAGGAACAAGAGATAAAACACTCTATCAATCATGAGGGCAAAGAATACCAGCTTCATGGCTGCGCCAAAGAGCCCCGTTTCTTTGCTGCTCAGCACCGCAGCGACAATAAGCACTGGCAGATTCATGACGGTTTGAGTGAGAAACGTGGAGAGGCCCAAGGGATAGCTTTCCTGAAGAAGTTCCCAAAGACGCCGCAGGTTCACACGAAGACGGAAAGGACCGGCCATTCGATTAAACGTAACTCCCAGTGCTGCTGCCATGACGCAGTTTCCGGCACAGAAGGCTACTGCCGTCCACACGGTATCACCAGGGCCATGGACCAACACGACGAGCATGAGAAGATATGTTACCGACATAAGAAAACGTGCCACCGCCAGCGCCACCATGCCTCCTTTCCCCTGGACGTACCAATCCGGGGCTAGTGCCAGCGGCACAGCGGTGAATCCGAAAACAGCAGANNCGGGCCGGGAGTGGCGGCCACGGTTCGAGTGGCGAGGACATTCAGTCCGGGACCTGCGAACAATATGCAGTAGCTGAGAACAGATATTCCCACCGATATCAGACCGAACGATTGAGGACCCATGACACGGGCGAGATATGCTGTTGCAAAGAAACCCAAAAGACGATTCCCCGCGTCGGAGCCTGCCGAGGCCAGCAGATTGCGCGCCATAGGCTTCATCATCGCTGACTCTCCGGGCGATGAAGAAGTGCATCGATGGCCGACCGGAGCCCCTCTTCGCGCCGTTCGACGGTGAACGTGGATTTGATTCGTTCACGGGCGCGCGCACCATCGGATTCAGGTGCTTCAATGGCCCGCTTCAAAGCATCCACAAGACCTTGNNACCCGCTCAGCATGGCTTCACACAACGTATTTGGCAGGCCTTCTGTGAAGGAAGGCTGACAATAGACTTTGGCCCGGGCATATTCTGCTGCAAGTTCATGACGCGGTACGTAGGGGATGACCTCCATGTTGCGGGGGATATCCGCCTTGATACGATTCAACAACTGTTGATGAATCCCGATCAGTCTGAAGGAGATTTCAGGAAGGGCACGCGCAGCGTCAATGAGTTTATCCACACCTTTCTTTTTCGCCCTCCACTCATTTTCGCAGGAGGCAACAGTGAGCACGATCTTTTCACGGGCGGCAGTTGTGCCGGTCCAGACTAAAGGATCGANNTGATGTTCTTTCCGTCGTATTCGGCCAATCGGATTGCTTCACGGCCGAGGAACGGGTCGACGACGAGCAGACAGCTTGCATTACGAAACGCATAGCGGACAAATCGGGATTTCCATGGGCTAAGCCAGATCCCATAGTTGATCTCCCTGTCCTTTGAAGCATCAACACCTGCTACAACGATGATTGAAGGCTTGTGGAATACGCGGGCCAGCCACACAATAATCCCCGAGTACACCGAGCCGAACCAGACAAACGCGATGTCGTGCCGGGGAAGCTCAAGGACAACGCGGGCGAGAGCAGAAATCCCTGATGATATAATTGTCGAGAGTTCATAGTGATGTTGAAGCAGACGCTCGTCATNNACTCGTCATCGGCGATGAAAGGCGGAAAGATTGTCGAGAAAAAAAGAACCCGTGGTTTCGCCGAGTGTGTGGGAGTCATAGGCGAGGCATCATTCATGTTCCAGAACAAGGATATCCTGGTGCGAAAGTGCAGATCGATCGCCGGTCCAACCTCCGCGAAACACGGGATGGGACAGCCGCAGGCCAGCCTCATTCAGGATCTTCATGACAACCGATTCTTCAAAGGCAACGATTGCTTCTGGCACCATCGGATTCACCACCGCAACACCATCCCCCATCGGCTGAAACGCAATAGTGTTTCGTCCCTGGCGCTGGAGGTCTTTCTGCCGCTCATTGAGCAAGAAGTACGAAGCCGTGCACCGGCCGCCAGGGGAAAGCAACNNCAGCATGTGCGTGAAGACGGACTTCAACAGAACGATATCGGCCTTGGCTGTTTCGGGGAACCTCAACGCAGCAGCATCGGTACTCCCCTTCGGATTATACATTCCATTCCGGACATCAAGCGTTTGAAATGTGAATCGGGAATCTTGTGATTGAATGACCTTGGTACACCATTGGATGGCTTCAGGATAGATATCCCATCCTTCATATCTGCCACTGCTGTCGAGAATGTCCCGGAGTTCAAGCGCCAGCTGACCGCATCCGCAGCCGATATCCAGAAACTTCGTGGAGGGCCTTAATCCGCCAAAGACCTGAAGGAACATCCTGTATTCGGCCGCAGACTGTTCAAAACCCCGCAACGGTCCCACCTCCCATCGCAGATGGAGCGGGGGGAGATGCTGCTTGCCATTGATGCGTCGGACAACAGCGTCCAGGGGGTTTAGGAGCCGCAGAACACCACGTTTCACTTTTCTGGGCAGCATGAGGCTCGGAGTTCTCAGGTGAATCCGCCGGAAGAATGCAGGGGGACTTCTGAAGATGTTGGCTAAAGATAGGAGAATTCGCTGCGACAATCAACCAAAAGTGCAGGCGGGTCTTGAAGCAGTCATTCCTGTTCCTCTGGCCAATTCACTCACCGCTACGGGGTTTTCTGGAAGGACAGTGACGCGGAATTCATGCAATACCGGAGACCCGTAGGCGGCGGACCATCATCGAACAGGTGACCGAGGTGGGCATCGCAAAGGCTGCAGACGACTTCCGTGCGTCTCATGAGAAACGAGTTATCGGTTTCTGTGCGGATGTTCTCGGGTGCAATGGGTTTCCAGAAGCTCGGCCAGCCGGTGCC
>PMNP01000242.1 GCA_003161755.1 Ignavibacteriota bacterium
ACGTTGTCCAGTCGATTATCACTGGCATACTTTGCGAACCTAAGCGCGAATTTGAGTCTCTGGACCATGTCAGGAATTATGTCGCGAAGAGTGTCTTCAACAGAGTGAAAGTTGTAAGGGCGCGCAACGGAAAGAAGACAGCCTGGCAGGAAGACACGGAAATCCTGTTTGCGATCCATCCGGATGAGTATTCCGGAGACGTGGCAAAGCTCAGGGCGTCTCTTTGTGCGGCGGTGTGTAGCCTGTCGCGGAAAGATTTCAGTATACTCAAGATGCGGTTCTTCTCCGGCTTCACGCTGGCCCAGGTTGGTGAATTCCTGAATATGCCGATTTCCACCGTCAAGAGCAGGGAGGACGCCATCCTCAGGAAAATGAGGAAAAAGCTCCGCCACAGCGGATTCTGAACTACGATAGATTTGGCACACTTCAAATACAAACCGGAGCACGCGAGTCCAATGTCAGAGAGAATTCAATCCAGCGCAATCATCGACTTCGCTCACGGAAGGTTGACTCCGGAGGAATCCCTCGGGCTGCTGAAGTCGATTGAGGAAGACCCCCGGGCGTCCGACGAACTCGACCTGGTCGTGGATCTCATGAATGAAGCGGCTGACCCACAGAGCAGGCTGTTTGTGGCTCCTGCTTCCCGTGAGAAACCGATTATCATCCGTTTCGTTCGGATTCTCATCGATAGATTCCGCAGCCATCCTTTCCTTTTTCCTGCGGGAGCTTTCGGCTGCTTTGCCGCCGCCATCCTCATCCTCGTAGGTGCAAATCAGCTCTTTGCCGACAAACTGGACGAGCTGACCGGCATTGACCGAACGGCATTCACATGGAATGCGCGGGGCACGGACAATTCCGACATTGCCGGAGCGTACTTCTTTTTCACGAACGGCGAATACGCAAGATCGCTGGCTCTTCTCGATCGGTACGTCCGCCTGGAGCCACTGGGCGACCTCGCCCCTTACGTACATTACACCGCTGGAGCTGTTTGTCTGATCGCCTCGAGGCAAGGTTACTTCAGCCTGTTTCAGACTCACGACAAAACGCGAGTTTTGGAGGGCCTCCAGCATCTCTCACTGGCTATTGGCCAGACATCAAATCACCGTCTTCTGGAGGAGTCCAGGTTCCTCCGTGCAAAGGGTTATCTCATGTTGCACAGACCCTATGATGCGATCGCCCAGCTCGATACCGTGCGAGCCCTAGGCGGTCCGCGAAGTGAAGAGGCTATCCAGATGATTGAAAGGATCCATGCACTAACTCCCTGAACTGACCCTCCCAGGAAATCCAATGTGCCGCTCCCGGCTTGTCGTCCTCCCGGCTCTCCTCATTCTAAGTGCTTCAGTGGCAGTGTCTTCCGCTGGTGACGCGGAGTACGTCGCCTTGCGCCGGATGATCGGCCAGGAGAAGTACAATGATGCTATTGCCACCTGCATCGACCTTATCCGGAATCATCCCGACGCTCTCTCCTTGTACGAGGCTCTTCCCGAAGTTGCTCAGTATGCCGGGAGAATAGACAAAGCCGTCGCCTTCTTTGAATCTCGAGTCGAGGATGGGACCGCGCTCCCGTTTGTTTACTACGGACTCGGTACAGCATTCTACAGCAAACACGACTACCGGACTGCCGTAGTCTACTTCAACAGTGCTATTGAGGCCGGCAATTCAACGGCGGAATGTTACCGCGGTTTGGAATACGCTTACGAAAAGCTGGAAGGTCTCGACGCCTNNGCTGGAAGGTCTAGACGCGGCCACCAGGTATTTCAATCTGTTGTGTCATCGGGACCCTCAAAACCCGAACAACTGGTACGGGCTTGCACTTGCATACTGGACCAGACAAGACTATGATCGGGTCAAGTCCTGTCTCTCCGAAGCGCTCGCACGGAGGCCGGGCGAACGCCGGTATGTCCAGGCTCAGGTCGCGGCCGCCTATCTGCGGGGAGAAACGGATTCCGTTGTCGGGAAGATGAGTAAGTTGATCGCGACAGCTTCTGATGAGCTGGATTTCGGTGGAAAGGAATTCCTGAAGTCGTTCGTTGTCATTGGTCATTTCAACCGCGACCGCTATCAGTCTGCGATGCAGACCATTGAGGAGATCATAAACGACAGCAAGACCTACGGGTACCTCCGATGGTTGGGGTGGGGNNGGAAGTGTACAGCGAAATTGGTGACTACTACGACGCGCTGGAAACGGCGTACAAGGAGCGGAATGCCACACAGAAAAAGGAAGTATCCCGTGAGTGCATTCGACCGCTTGTTGATATAGCTTGCGCATTGCACGACATGGGCTCCGATGATATCGCACTTGAATTTGCGATCGAGGCGTTAGGGAAATGTGAGACGATGAAAACAGATTCCCGTTTACTTTATCAAATTCATATGTGCATGGGGCTTGTATACGAGGGTCTTGAGTCTTTTNNTTTTGAACTGGCGGCAGACTTGATCCCTGTTGACAACTTTTGGGCTAGAAATATCGCAGTTTGTCACGGCCATCTAGGGCGAGCGCTGTTAAGAATGAAGAAGTATTCAGATGCAAAGAGACATCTTCTTAAGCAACTTTCCCTAGCGGCTCGAGAAGGTTACGACAGAGAGGTTTGCTACGCAGAAGCATATTTGGGGATGCTCTATCTTGAGCAAAAGAAAAATGAAGTTTCGCGCTCGCTCTTCCAGCGTGCCTACGAGAAGGGGATTCACCTCGGTCAATTACCTTCAATACTGATATGTGCTCGAGGGCTATCCACGCTTGCAGAGAGAGCTAATCGGCTAGGTGAAGCCGTCCTTTGGCGGGAGAAGGCAATTACCACAACTGAGTCTATGGGTCTCTGGCATGAGCGACTAATGTCTTTGGGGTGCAGCGACCGAGAATTGGTTCGAGACTACCATGAATATGTTCGACTCCTCTGTTCTCTCGGAAGACTAGATAAGGCCTTTGAAGCAGCTGAAAAGGCCAAGGCCC
>PMNP01000390.1 GCA_003161755.1 Ignavibacteriota bacterium
ACCTGCTCTCAGCCTCAACTCTGGACACTACCTGCTCCTCGCCAAAACGCTATCACTACCTGCTACCTGCTACGAACTACCTGCACAGCGAATACCTTAAGCCTTCCGCCCTACTCCATAGTACTCAAACCCCTTTTCCCGCATAACCGCAGGATCGTAGATATTCCTTCCGTCGAACACCACGGCGGACTTCATCATCGACTTCATCCGGTCGAAATCCGGCCGGCGGAATTCATTCCACTCCGTAAGCAGCAGCAGGGCTTCCGCATCTTTCAATGCCGCATAGTTGTTGTCGACGTATTTCAGTTTCTTACCGAACAGTTTCTTGATTTCCTTCATCGCCTGAGGGTCGTACACGCGCAGCGTGGCCCCTTCCTTCAGGAGATGTGTGATGATCGTCAGTGACGGGGCTTCGCGGATGTCGTCGGTATTCGGCTTGAACGAGAGTCCCCAGACGGCGACCGTGCGCCCTTTCAAATGATGGCTGAAGTGCTTCTTCAGCTTCTCAACGATGAGCTCCTTCTGTTTCCTGTTCACTTCCTCCACCGCCCGGAGAACATCGAGCGGATGTCCCGCATCGAGCGACGTCTTCATCAACGCGGCGACATCCTTCGGAAAGCAGGAACCGCCGTAGCCAATCCCCGCGAAGAGGAACTGATTGCCGATGCGCGGATCCGTCCCGATGCCTCTCCGCACGAGATCCACATCCGCCCCTACGCGCTCGCAGAGCCCCGCGATCTCGTTCATGAAGGAGATCTTTGTCGCCAGGAAGGAATTGGACGCGTATTTTGTCAACTCTGCGCTTGGCTCGTCCATCACGATGAGCGGATTACCCGTCCGGACAAACGGCGCATACAGGTCCGCCATGATTGCCAGGGCCCGCTGACTGCGTGACCCGATGACAACGCGGTCGGGCTTCATGAAATCGTTCACCGCCGCCCCTTCCTTCAGGAACTCGGGATTGGACACGACATCGAACTCGTGGCTCGTCTCCGCCGCGATCGTCTCACGCACTCTCGCAGCAGTCCCCACAGGAACCGTACTCTTGTTGACGATGACCTTATAACCATTGAAGGCCTTGCCAATCTCTGTTGCCACTTTCAGGACATGCCGGAGGTCCGCCGAACCGTCCTCGGACTGCGGCGTGGGAAGGGCAAGGAAGATCACCTCCGCCGACTGCACCGACGCAGTCAGGTCGGTGGTAAACGACAGCCGCCGCTCCTTGATATTCTTTTCAAGAATATCCACCAACCCCGGCTCGTAGATGGGACAGACGCCTTTGCGAAGCATCTTGACCTTCTTCTCGTCGATATCAACGCAAACGACGTCATTGCCGCTTTCGGCGAAACATGTGCCTGCCACCAGGCCGACATAGCCAGTACCTACGATAGTCAGCTTCATTTCAGGGGATCTTTCAAAAGGTTCAGGATAGTGCGAATATAGGCAAAAGAGCCTTGAAAAGACAGGCAAGCAGGTAAACAGCTGTAGGTAGTAGGGAGTATGGAGTAAGGAGAAAGATGAAAGGAGCAAGAAAAGAACAAATGGAATCGAAAAACCAGGGAGCTCGACAGTATTACTATTGAAACGTATTCGGAGCGATGCCATGTATGCAGGTGTAAGAGATCTCACGGTATATCAGAAGGCCTATGCATTGGCCCTTGATATTTACAAGGAGTCCAAGGTGTTTCCGAGGGAGGAGCCCTATTCCCTGACCGATCAGATCCGTCGATCATCACGCTCTGTTGCTGCGAACCTTGCAGAGGCATGGAAACGACGTCACTACAAGAAGGCCTTTGTGAGCAAGCTGATCGAGTGTTCTGCGGAGGCGGCCGAAACAGAGGTGTGGCTGGATATGGCGTTCGATCTGGGTTTTCTGGAGGGAAGGACGAAGGACGCTCTATTGTTGCGCTGTGTGGAAATTCAGAAGATGATTGAAAGCATGATTCGACAACCAGAAAAATTCTGCCCCTCCTAACACTGGTTTCTCCTTACTACCTACTACCTACTACTTACTCCTGAGTACTCCACCGTGCTAGTATGCTCCCCTGCCAAACACCACCACCGGAACCGTCTGCGCGAGGATCTCCAGATCAAACAAGATAGACTGGTTTTCGATGTAGTAAAGATCCAGCAGCACCATTTCACGGAAGCCCAGTTCGCTGCGGCCTGACACCTGCCAAAGACCGGTCATCCCGGGTTTCACCTGGNNAAACCGTCCGACACGCGTCAACCGCGGATCGTCCTTGATCTTGAACAGTGCACCGTTGGATTCGTTCAGATCCTGGAGGTGTTCTTTTTCCTTGTCGGCACCCACGCGCATGCTCCGGAACTTGATGAAGGGAAACGGAACATCCCCTGCCCCGAGCGAGCGTCGCTGCCGGAAAAACACCGGCCCCGGCGATTCGATTTTGATGGCAAGAGCGACAAGCGCAAACAACGGTGAAAGAATGGCGAGTGCTGTGAGAGAACCCAGAATATCGAAGAGTCGTTTGCCCGCGCTTTTGATGGCGCCGAGGTGACGATGCTCGGGTGTGTACACGGGAATTCCGGCAATGTCACGAAGTCCGGCCCGTGTAAAGAGAAGATCAGATTCGGGGGAGACGATGCGCATCGAGATGCCGTTGCGCCGGCAGATGTCGTGCAGATCGTTGAACGAGCCGTTCAGTTGGTACGACNNAGACGATGAGAAGACGATCTGGTCGATGTTGTGGACATCCACGAGGTCGCGGATGGCATGGACATTCACATGGTCGACGCCATCGACGGGATCACGACCCGCCGTTCTGAGGACGCTCACCAGATGGTAGCCGAGTTCCGGATGATCGCGCAGACGATCCAGCAGGCGTTTGAAATCGGGATCAGATCCGACCGCGATCGTGTTGGAGCCACCGTAGCCGGACTTCCGCAGGGCATCCGATATTCCATGAATCGCTGCCCAGGCAAAAAGATAAAACATTGGAAGAAGGATCAGGAACAGCTCAAAGAACGCTGGCGGGGCGAACGCACGTTTGCCCACGATATGGACAACACAGAGAATGATAGGAACACCGTAAACGTATCCTTTGGCAGCGCGGTAGAGTTGGGATTTCAGCGACGAGTACGAGAGCGTCCGATAAATCCCGAACATGGTAAACGCGCCGAAGAAGATCAGCACAGAAAGAGCGAACACCGGCGCGTAGGTTTGCAGCAGGGTGTCCACGTGCGTAGTCTGNNGCGGCAACTGCCGTACGCCAGTTGCGTTGAATCGTATCGCGGAGGATTGTGTTAACCTGCATGAGAGGGACCGCTTTCTTTCAATAAGTGCGCGACTGAATATAACCTAGGAATACCCCAGTATCAACATAGGATACGGGTTTTCCTTCAAATTGTGATTCAGAGCACCTTTTTAAGTTGTTTTTGCCTATTGCGAACCGTTTTTCGCAATTGCAAATCCTACACACACAACCCCTAAAATATACAATATTTGTACCACGATTTTGGACAATTGCGCAATGAGGGACAGCTCCCGGCCGGCATCATAATGACCGNNGTTTTTGTAAAAATATGGCTCTGTTTGTACAAAGGACTGTGCCGTGGACAGTGTACCGTTGACCGTGGACAGCGGCATATGAGAAGCTCGGAGTATCTAGTAGCGCCCCGCTGTTGCAACCTGCTAACCTCTACCTGCTACCTGCTCATGTTCAACCACTGCCTGCAACCTGCTCAAGTTACACCGACTGCCTGACACCTGAGTACTTCCGAAGATTGTCCTGTTCAACGAAAACCTGACCCTGGCGGTTCCGCTGGGTATGCCGGCTACTGCGGCGGAGAAGCCCTACCAATTGTCGCAGATCCTTCATTTTCGCTTCGCCGAGTGAAGTACGTTCGAGTTCCGACTTAATTTTCTCGGCCACAATCCGCGCCAGAGATTCATGTCCGCGCGTATTCAAATGCACGCCATCCGGGAGGTACAGGTCCTTCCTTCCGTCCAGCAACGTCCGGATATCCGTTATTTCCAGCCCCTGCTCACGAGCCGCATCGTTCATCATCTTCCCCACCCGCGTGCGATACACTTTGAACGCCGGGTCGAATGAAGGAAGCGGCGAGAGCATAACAACATGAGCGACTCCCAGTTGCGCGACAGCGCTCATGAAACACTCGATATCATGCTGCAATTTCGCATCGTCGAGCAGTCGATAGCGGAGGAGCCGATGGATGGCTTGCTTCACCAGAAACTTTATCTTGTAGTGCAAGTTCAACTTGAACGTGGCATCGACCGGATAAGGAAACTGATCAGCCATATCTGCCGACATGTTCTTCTTCTTTGACCCGAACTTGCCGTGGAGGATCGTGGGTCCGGCTTCAAATGTGCCCAGTTGCACTACGAGGACATCAGGCGACGAGTCGTTCAAGATCTTCTCGAGCGCCAGAGCTTTGCGAAAACGATAAACGACATGGGTGTCGATGCAATTCTTGATGCCGCAGGCATTGAGCTTTTCAGACGATTGCCGCGAGAATGCATTTTCAAGTCCCACGAGATATCCTCCAACGTGGCACCCACCAACAAAACTGATCCTGATACTAGAATTCATCGATATGCCCTATCCAGAAATTGAGATACTCTGGACTATTAAGAGCATGACCTATGCCAAGAAAGTAGGGAACCAACTCTCCTCAAAAGAAGGGGAAAATGAGGCATTTTGGTTATTGTGACTTCAGTTGCAGGGCTTCTGACGGGGGTACATGGGGCGGGTGGCTAAGGTTGCACAGTGGGCTAAAACAGCAAAGAGGTTTGGAGGGTCCGATCAACTCGACTTTCGTAGACCCGTCTTTTCTGCGGCAAGATACAAAAGGAACAACGGGACAACTCGAACATATCTTTTCCAAAGATGAACTGGATCGTCTAGAAGCCTAAAGAGCCATTCGAAACCAGGCTTCTTCACCCAAGCGGGAGCTCGACGCCGTTCTCCAGACAAGAAATCAAAACCAGCGCCTACGCCAATAAGGACGGATGCGTCAAGCAAAGGACGAAATTCCGCCATCCATCGCTCCTGTTTTGGACAGCCCAGTCCACACCAAACGATATCTGGTCGACTGGAGTTGATGAGCTTCACCACTTCCTTCTTCTCCGCTGGCTCAAGAGGCCTGAACGGTGGACAAAAAAAGCCGGAAATTTCGATTCCCGGAAACCTCTCTTCCAGAATTCTCTTCAGTTTTTCTGCGACCCCGGCCTTGCCACCATAAAGGAAATGGCGCGTTCCTGCCTCCGGGCTTTTCCTGAAAACCTCCATCATAATGTCGGGAGCATACACTNNGGAATTCCATGTAATCGACCAAGCCAGACCTCTGGCATGCCGTCCGGAGTAACGAGATCAGCTGCGTTGTTTATTGCACGCAATTCCGGGTCGTTTTGCATCTCTACAATGCCGTGAGCACCAGTAAGAACGACATAGCTTTTTTTCCTTGAATGAATGAATTCACTGATCCTTGCCACGGCGGAATTCAGTGTAAGTCCGTCAACCCTCACACCGAGGATCTCGAAGCTCCTCACATTTCCGACAACTGGTTTCGAGATTTCAGATTCCAGGTTGTTCATCTTTGACGGATCGTATATGGATGCATGACGAAGGTCCAGTGAAATCAACGAATGCAAATGAAATAGTTAGACGGGTAGACGCGACTGGCGNNTACCTTCTATGCATATACTCCGACCGAATGGGGATGACTTTTGAGAACAGCGCCTTGCTGTCTTCGAGGAACTCTTCTTCAGTGAAGCCGGCATGGGCGCCGAGTCTATTCTCAAATCGACCATGAATTCTGTCATTTAGATCCCTAAGGTTCCACCGTAGGAAATTCACCGCACTTGCTCGAACGTGATGCCCTATGTAGCCAACCAGACGCTTCTTGTTCGGAAAACCAATAAAAACTACTCCCTTGGGTCGGAGTACCCTCGAGATCTCTGCGAGCGCTCTTCTGTGATCTGAGACGTGTTCCAAAACATGATAGGAATAGATGAAATTGAAGGAATTATCCACANNGTTCAGTTAAGTCTTCACGCTTAAGAATCGCTCCCCCATCCACCTGAGTGGCAACAGCAAATTTGTCGGGCAGAGAAATGTCAACGCCATACTTTTCCAACTTGAAGTATTCTTGAAGTAATTTCGCCTCTGTACCATCACCGCAACCAGCGACCAGAATTGTGTCGAAGGGATTTGGCCTATAATAGTTGAGTATCGCGCCTATTATTGAGTCAATTTTTGCGCGCATCTTTGTTCCATCAACATCAGAGGATATCACACAATCGACTTTCGAGTCAAATCCTTTGCCCATTATTGCAGCTCTCCGTCATTCCTGTTGCAAACAAGTCAATTCTTGCTCTCACAGTCAGCCAGCAAAGTCTTATACATAGATAACTGCTCGGCCGCGACCAATGACGCGTCAAACACAGTTGCCAGCTTCTTGTTTGCTTCGCCCATTTTGGCCCTTAGAGGTTCGTCATCGATCAGCCTACGCATTCGGTCAGCCAACATCTCCGGTTTCTTCGCTTCAACCCAAAGACAATTTGCCGGTTCGCTCAGGTAGTCAGCTGCGCCACGAATCCGAGTAGTAATAATGGCAAGACCATCGATCAAGGAAAAGAGAATTGCCATGGGAAAACCTTCCGCAAAATATGTTGGAAGGACCATGATTTGGCTGCTGGCATAGTACTTTCTGGCTTCATCTTCACTTACTTGCCCTACGAATTCTGTCTTGTGTCCAATACTTAACTCCTCAGCCAACCTTCTGCAATCATTCCATACCGTTCCATTTCCGACCATTACCAGGCGAACGTATTCATACTTAACGCCCAACAGCGAGAATGCTCTCAAGACATCCAGCGGACCTTTCTTCTCAACGAAGCGAGCGATAAAAAGGATGGTCAGCTGAGAGCTGGACACACGAAGACTGTCCAGATTCTTAATACGCTTGTTGACATTCGTGGCAAGCTTGAAACGATAATATCGACCTTTAGGATAGCGTTTCTTCACCATTAAAATCTCTTCTTCAGACAAAAACCCTACAAGATCAGCCTTTGCAATTAGGATTTTTCCGAGACTGTTTAAGAAACGTGAACCGGCGACTTTTATTGGATCAGAACCATGGTAAAAGAACACCGTGGGCAGTTTGAATGACTTAAAGAGAATCACATACATAAAGTCCCGCAAAATGCCGTTACGATTGAATCCCGAGTGAAGATGTACTATGTCTGGCCTTCGAACCAGGAGCATCACGACAACGTGCACTAGATCAATCAGCGTCCTTGTCGTTTTGGATATTGTGGACTCATGTTCTCTTCTTCGACCATAACGAAATCTTTTGACTACAACATCATCAAATGATTCCAAGCATGAGGTCACGTCATCAGTTCCAGCAGGAACTCCGCCGGTCAGTACGTTTGGAACCACACCCATGAGTATGTGCATTTGGCTCTTCGTAGCCCCGGTGTTCATATTGGAAACTTGGTTCTCTAAGCCCAAGAAACACGTCAATTAGCATGGCAACACTTTCCCTCGTCTCTGAACCCAACGTTCTCGGCACACCGAATTGGTGCTCACTTCAACCTCCGACGTCCATCGAGAACTTTTGCGTATAGTCTTTCTAATTCGCAAAGGTGAGCATCTATCGTGTAACGCCCTGTGACCCACCTCTTGGCGGCTTGAGCTTTAGATCTTGCGCGGTCTATGTCCTTCCAAATCGCAGCAAGAGCATTGGCGAAATCCACTTCATTTCTAGTATGAAAGAACGTTGCCACTCTCCCATTGTCTGTGATTTCAAGAAAAGGAGGGATATCTGATAATAGGACAGGCGTTCCAAGAAACATTGCCTCAACCGGGGCAAGGCCAAAGGTGTCTTGGAGTGAGGATGAAACTGCGACATCCAGCGATCTTAGCACGCTTCCCACGTCCATTCTTCTTCCAAGAAAATGCACTCGTTCAGTAATTTCCAAATCCACGCATATCTGTTTACACTCTTCAATGAGCCTCGTGTCCGATCCCAGCGAATCACCTGTAAAGACAAAATGTGCGCGGGGAATCGAATGAAACACACTTGGCAAACCTCTGCAAATTGTTGCTTGATCTTTCCAACGGCCGAAATTGCCGATCATGCCGAACAAGGGAGTTGCCCGATCAAGCCCAAGTTCTGCTCTTAGACTCGATTGTTCTGTTCCTATCCTCTCGACATCAATTCCGTTGTGAAGAACCTTAAACCAATCTTCTTGCCAAGAGGGTTCAAGAGTGAGAAGACTCTTGAGATATGTATCGCTAACGGCAATGTTCGCGTCCACACGCGGAACGAGATATCTTAGAGCCAATCGCTTGCGTAGCGTATATGCATATCCGTGGAAACTCAATATGCGTGCCACATCGAGACCAGTAGTTGCCAGGAAGACATGCAAGCCATCCATGGCTTGGTGCGCATGGACAATCTCCACATGCTCCTTCTTTATGATCGATCGAAGATCTCTGATAATTCCAAAATCC
>PMNP01000327.1 GCA_003161755.1 Ignavibacteriota bacterium
CTTGAACCGTTTATAAATCACATATTTGTCTCCAAGTCGAAGCGGGTGCGACACTTCATTCTCGTTCAGTTTCTTGAGCTCACTCCGTACATGGTTCGGAAACACCGCCAGATCCACAGCGCCGAGATACCCGCCGTGGTCCCTTGCCGACAATTGCGATTGCCGTGCGAGCACTTCGAACTCCGTCCCGTTTTCGATGAGCCCAAACAAAGAGTCCGCTTCCTGCTGACTGGCTGAAACAAGCTCGCCCAGATACCGAACCATTGGCTCATACGGTTGGACAAGGATTGCCTGGCGATACCATGACTCCACCGGAACACCGTTCTGTCGCGCAGGATTGAACCGCCACTGTTTGATCGATTCAACCGCCATTGAATCCCATTCTCTACTGCCGCTCGATCCGACAAGCCGCGCTTCACTCACCGTCCCGTTTTCCAACACATGGAGCGAAGCGCCGAGCTTCAAACCTCCCGAGGGAAAAGCGTGAGGAAATGGAGGAAACGGCGTCATGCTGAGGAGATCAGGCTGATCGACAGCCGGAATAGTGGACACTGGCTGCGTCGCTATGCAGCCAGCTAACAAGACCAACAACAACGGGGTGAAAAATTTCATGGGAGGCCTCCTTTGGGGAATTGCCATCCAAAGACACAACTGTGTGACCGGGACAAGGCCCGGTGTGGCAATGTACTCCGATTTTCTTCCAACGTCAATCACCTCGCCCTGGGATCTCCCACACTGAGGATCCTGGTCTGTTTCTCTCCATAAATGACCTCTCATTCCCAAGTCCATCCTTGCTCTTGTCTTAAAAATCCTCTGCTGCAATGGAGATACCGTCGAGTGATGTGGTTGGCGAACGGAAAAAAGTTGGTGGAGACACGAATACTGCAGGGTTTTCGGAATTTCACTAAAGAGCCGGTACGCGGACCGGGAATGGTAGCGACCTATATTTTCCCTTGCCCAAGTACCGGCAATGACTTTCTATTAAGATTCTAGGTTCCCGGCGCTTCTTTGTGTTCCTAATCAGAGGTGTTGGATTGTCCCCGTAGATTTCTGGAATGTCTGCCCGGAAGTTGCGGTGACCCTGACGAGATCTGGTCACCATTCATCCTGTCGTCATCCGGAAGCGATCCGCGTGGCGCGTTAGAGCCTGACGTCGATTTGTATGGGCCGTGCGTGGTCCTAGGCTGAGAATTTCCCGATCTGTTTGCCGAAGATGGACTTGTCGGCTTAATCTGCCCGTTTCGCGTGTCGCTGCGCCAGACCCCTTTTTCCAGAATTCGGGCTTCAACGAATTCCTTGAACCGCCTGAGATCCCCCTGGACCCTGGTAGACATGACTGCTGGAACCGATCCCGGCTGCTCTGCCGCTCCAACGGTGTCCGCTTCAAGCATGAGTGTCACACGCGTATGTCCCGGATCTATCCGCAGAAACGAGACCTGCTCGGCAAGTTTTTCGCCCGATGTACTGCGCCAGGAGAGCTTGCGACCGGGTGTTTGCTCCGCGATTTCGGCATCCCATTCCTTTGTCATTCCTTCGATGTCGGCCTTCCAATGGAGCCTTCTGTTGTCGAGTCGCCGCACTTCATGAACGCCCTCCATGAAATGCGGAAACTGTTCGAATTGCGTCCACTGCGTGTACGCTGCGAACACAGGGACTCCAATATCAATCGATCTCTCCACCTTCGCCATACACCCCTCCGACTACATTGTTGAATATGCCATGGAAGTCTTTCGCCACAGAACTCCCCCCTCGTGGCCGTCTCGACCAGGAGAAGTCTTGTATCAATACTCCCTGTCGAACACCCGCAATCTGGATCAGCGCATTTTGTGAGCGGGCCGGTCTCTTAAGGAGCCTAAAGACGTGACAATTGAACTTCCCTATATATAGAACAGAGGCAAATTGCGCTTGGTTTCGGAAAATATGCTCATTCGGTAGCTGTTTTGGCCTGCAAATCAATCAAACAACTACTTTCGTGACGTCCGTATGCCTAAGAAATGTGTTATTCGCGAGGGAGGAGCAGTGCAGAGGAAGTCTTGAGGTAGGATCACCCCAATCGTTCGTCGCTTCGTGAGAAGATGAAACGGTGGGGGATCACGGAAAGTTATCTGTCATCACGACTCGGGGTTTCAAGCCAAGTCGACGTATCCTATTCAGTCCTGCGAACATACCACACACCACCAATAGTCACCGCGGCGCCAATGCACTGCCATGTCGTCACTTCCTCCCCGAGGATGAAGTACGAGGCAACGAACACAGCTACCGGAACCAGGTTGTTGTAATTTGCAGCTTTACCCGCCCCCAATCGATCGATGCCGTACGACCACAGGATGCCCGCCACTGCAACAGAGAGCAGACCNNGCGATAAATGGATGGTGCACCGTCCGCCAATCGAGATACAGCGCCTCGGGCAGGGCCAAGAGCGTCAACCCGATTGTGCCTACGGCAGTGATCACCATTGTCACCTGAAACGGGTGGTACCGCAAGAGATACCTCCGCTGAAGGTTGGTGACATATCCCGACAGCATAGCCAGGACCAGGCAAAGGACATTTCCATACAGCGCAGTTCCACCAATATCAACACCGTCTTTACTTGCCGCAATTATGAGGACAATCCCCGCGAGCGAGACGCTCATTCCAGCGATGGTATCTCTCGACACTCGCCGATGTTCCATGCGCGCTTCCACAAGCGTTGTCCAGAGAGGCGAGGTTGAAACCAGAACCGAGGTATTTCCGGCGGTTGTGAGGGACAGGGCAATCATAAAGCCTGCCTGGTACACAACATTGCCGAGGAAGCCAACCGCCAGCAGACCATTGCGGTCGGCCACGGGCATTGGGCGCCATCGGACGTTGCGGAGGAACAGGAGGGAAAGAAACAACGAGGCAACAAGGAAACGGATGCCGTTGAAGACATTCGGCGGAAGGCCCGTGAGTCCGTATTTGGACAATGGATAGTTGCCGGCCCATATGGCAATAGTCACCAGCATCATCAGTTCGGCGGTGTTGCGCCGACGCGCACCGGAGACTTCCTCAGGAGGGGGATGGAGCATGAGATCGTTTGATTGTCAAGAGAGCTCCGGCATAGCAGGCAATTCCTGCAGCCAGAAGCGAGTATGCATACGGCGATGGTAAGGCACTCCTCAATGTCGCCTCGGTGTCCCGCATGAACGAAAAGAGGAGAATTGCGGTGCCCACGAACGACAACACAAACGTCAGCAGAGTAGCGCGAAGTGATGGGGTTCTCTCCTCACTCAGCATGAACCANNAGATCCCCGCCCCCACCATCACGCACGCGACAAGGACAGGAGCGATAACGGGTCCGATCCATGGCAAAGGCAGGAGAAACAGGATGTCCCAATCAAGCAGTGACGTCGGCCAATTGATGGCCAGACGAAGCCACATGTAGTAGGTGATATCCCAAACACCGAAGAGAAGGAGGAAAGCGCCAACCCTGCCCCACCGGTTCCGCCCCGCAAGCATCGCCGTTCCGAACAACAGCAACACTGTTGCGATCTCGCGCACGACTTCCACCGTAATGAGTTCTGGGGCAAAGGGCCGGAGGGGAAACCTGAACCCTTCGGGATACACAAGAGCACGGAGATATATGACCACTGCTGCTTCAACAAAACCGAACGCTGCGCCAACCACTACTGCCCAACCAATGCGGCTGGCAATATTTCCAAAACGATTCGTCATCCTTTGTTCTCTGCATTGAATTCATCAAGGAACGCGACCGCCCGGCGCATGTGGGGAATCACGATGGATCCGCCCACGGTGAGAGCCACGCTGAACACGTCGAGCAATTCGTCGTCGGTCACTCCTTCGTTCTTGCATTGAATAATATGATACGAAACACAATCATCACACCGGAGAACCATGGAGGCAACCAACCCGAGCATTTCCTTGGTTTTCACATTGAGAGCCCCGGGCTCATACGTGAGTGTATCCACACCAAAGAACCTCTTGATGGCGCGGTGATCAGTTCCGAGAATCCGTTCATTCATCTTCGAGCGAAAAGCATTGAACTCACTGACCTTCGTTCCCATGGTTTCAGTCCTTTGTTGCGAGAGTAACGATTCCCGAATCATCCTTGCCTGCAAAATCCTCAACCTTTCGTATCGCGGCAATGGCATCCTCCCAACCGCCGTTTTCCACATCATGCATGATGCCAATGAGGAAGATTGCATCCGGTGAGACTTCCGGATTCCCGATTTTCTCATCCGCACCAAACGGTGTTGTGACATATCGTTCGAGCATCGAGAGACTTTGCGTCACCAACACCACCCCTGCAATAACTGTCAAACACGATAGCGCCAAGTCCAGTGTTCCGTGCGTAGAAGGCATCGACCAACCCACGGGAACGGAGAGTGCGCCGGCGGCTGCGACTGTCCACCCGATGATCGTCGTCCTCCGGTAACTCCTCAATGCCGCAAGAAACCCGTGGATGTAGAAGGCTTGCTGTGAATGCGAAAGGGTTGAACTCAATGGAGCCTCCACTCACGACCATCGGCACGCAGGAGCAGGTTTGCTTCTTCGGGCCCCCAGGAACCGGAGGGATAAGAACACACCTTAGAGGCAGGATTCGTTTTCCATGCTTCCAATATCGGTGTGATGAGAGTCCAGGCGGTATCAACGTTGTCGCCGCGCGCAAACAACGTCTGGTCGCCCAGCATGCAATCGAGCAGGAGCCGCGTATAGGCCTCGACGAGACGGCCGCTAAATGACGTGTCGTACCGGAAATCCATGTCGACCGGTCGCATATGCAGCGACGAACCCGGAATCTTTGTCGTAAAGCGGAGCGAAATCCCCTCGTTTGGTTGGATGCNNCAATCTCGGTCAGACGCTCCGGCATCCGTTTCCCGGAGCGGATATAGAACGGCACGCCAGCCCAACGCCAATTATCGACAGCCAGTTTCAGCGCAACGAATGTCTCGGTTGTACTGTCATGCGCCACTCCTTGCTCACTTCTATATGAGGGAACGTTGTTCCCTCCCACAACCCCATCGGCGTATTGTCCGCGAACAGTATAGAGGTGGACATCTTCGGGAGATACGCGACGGATAGCCTGGAACACCTTTTGCTTTTCATCGCGCACCTGCCGGGCATCGAAGAACACCGGAGGTTCCATCGCCGTCATCGCAAGGACCTGCAGCATATGGTTTTGGACCATATCTNNAGGGACAGTTTCTTTCCCCATGTAGTGGTCAATGCGATACACCTGATCCTCCGTGAAAACCCTTAACACCTCGGCGTTCAGGTGACGCATCGATTCCAGATCGCTCCCGTAAGGCTTTTCGATGACGATGCGCACCCATGCGCCAGGCATCCGGGGCACGTGAAGGCCCATGCGCTCGATGTTTCTGATAATCGGCTCGTACATGCTGGGCGGGGTGGCAAGATAGAAGAGGATGTTCCCCCGGGTGTGAAACTCCGATTCGTACTTGAGAAGAAGTTCCTTCAGTCGGGGAGCGTCATTGGTCTCTCCCATGTTGCTGCTGACGTAATGCAGCCGGCCGGCGAACGGAGCCCATGATTCTTCGCCGCAATCCCTCATTCCTCCAAAGCGCCGCATGCCGTCCATCAGATGGGCGCGGAAAGCGTCATCCGACATCGGCGTCCTGCCGGTTCCCACGACAGTAAAATTCACGGGGAGGACTCCGGCACATGAGAGGTCATACAGCGCGGGGATGAGCTTCCTCTGCGTCAGATCTCCGGAAGCGCCGAAGATTACCATCAGGCATGGATCAGGTTCGCGTTCCATCCCGAAACGGCCGGAGATGGGAACTTCGGTGGGATTCGAAGGAGGTTGAGAAGGCATCAAACTTCTCCGTACAAGATGGGAAACGGAGCAGAGCCTTAGTGCACAGCCGGGGCGAGGCTGGTATGGCGCGCGTTCAGATATCGAAGAAGCCCATCAAACGATTGCTCGAACGCAGCAACGCCTTCCTCTTCAAGTTGCAGCAACATGCGATCCATGTCGATGCCTGCCGACTTCAGTTCGGCCAGCGCTTGAATCGCGCCATCCACATCCTTCTCGATCGTCAACGCCGCTGTGCCATGATCAAGGATGGCCTTGTACGTCTGCGGAGGTACGGTATTCACGGTATGTTCACCGATGAGAGTATTGACGTATTTGAGATCATCATAGGCCGGATTCTTTGTGCCCGTGCTTCCCCAGAGCGGACGCTGGACCTGCGCTCCGTGGGCAGCAAGCTCGGCAAAACGGGGAGAAGTGAAGATCTCCCGGAATTTTTTATAGATGATCTTGGCATTGGCGACAGCCGCGGTCCCCAAGAGACTCACGAGCTTTGGTTCTCCGCGATCGATGCGTTTCTGCAGGACTCCATCGACAAGCGTGTCCACCCTGCTGACAAACACGCTGGCAACCGACGCAACGTTGTCGAGGGGTTTCTTTTCACGCAACCGCTGCGTCATCGCGGAGCAGTAGGCATCGGCCACTGCACCATAACGTTCCACGGAGAATATCAACGTGATGTTGATATTGATCCCCTCGTACAACATCTGTTTGATTGCCGGCAATCCTTCCAGCGTCGCGGGGATTTTCACCATAAGGTTCGGGCGATCAATGCGTTTCCAAAGGTAACGTACCTCGTCGATCGTGCCCGCCGTGTTGCGCGCTTTCGTCGGGGTCACTTCAACACTTACAAATCCGTCATGTCCACCGGACCGATCATAGACCGGGCGAAGAACATCCGCCGCATCCCTGATATCGCGGATCATGAGTTCCTGGATCAGCCGGGACGCATCAGGCACCTGGGATGAACCAAGCAATTCTTCGATTTGCGCGTCGTAGTCGCTGCTGCCCGAAATCGACTTCTCGAAAATCGTGGGATTCGAAGTCACTCCAGTGACTCCCTCGTTGACCATCGCCCCGAGTTCGCCGCGTTTGATGATCCCGCGGCTGATGTTATCAAACCAGATGCTCTGTCCAAGATCAAGCAACTCACGAAGAATCTTCATTGCGTTCCTCTCCTGTCGATTTGATCAACGACCCTGGAGTTCCATTTCTTTCACCTTGTTCAGCCTTCGCACGTGACGTTCTTCCCCCGAAAACCGTGCACCAAGAAATGCGCGCACAACTTCAAGGGCAGTCGCGCACCCGATGACTCTGGCACCGAGGCAGAGGACATTCATATCGTCATGTTCGACCCCTTGATGCCCGGAGTATGTATCATGGGCCATTCCGGCACGGATTCCGTGGATCTTATTCGCCGCCACTGATGCTCCAACACCGCTGCCGCACACCAGAATTCCCCGGTCGGCCTTTCCGCCGTTAATCGAGNNGCAAAGTCGGGGTAATCCGAAGGTGTCGTGTTGAATGCCCCCAGATCCGTGAGTAGACATCCTTCCTTCCCCAGTTGTTCCACCAACCACTGCTTGAGTGGAAACCCCGCATGATCAGCGGCAATGGCAATCTTCATGAGAGCGCCTTTCTGGATGCTGCAACGACCGCATCCACGGTAATCCCGAATTTCTTGAAGGCAACGTTGCCGGGGGCAGACATGCCGAATGTTGACATCCCCACAAATTGACCGTGCATCCCAATGTAACGCTCCCAGCCCTGTCGTACCCCGGCTTCCACGGCGACGCGCGCGGTCACTGCCTCAGGCAGCACACTCTCCCGGTATTCGCGTGACTGGCGCTCGAAAAGCTCCCACGAAGGGACGCTCACCACACGCGATGGAATTCCTTCCTTCGCAAGCACATCATGTGCCCCGAGGGCAAGTTGCACCTCCGAGCCTGATCCAAGGAGAATCACACGCGGTTTCGAATCGCTCGTCAGGACATATGCGCCTTGGTACAGATTCTCGGCCGAAGTCAGCTTTTGTTGATCGAGGACCGGAAGCTTCTGCCGGGTCAAGGCCAGGACGACCGGGCCGGTACGATGTTCCAACGCGAACTTCCACGCCCATTGTGTTTCATTCGCATCGGCGGGACGGAGAACCACAAGGTTGGGCATCGCGCGCAACGCGGCAAGCTGTTCGACCGCCTGATGGGTCGGTCCATCTTCCCCCAACCCTATACTGTCGTGGGTAAAGACGAAGATCGTTGGATAGCCGGAAATAGCCGCAACCCGAATCGCGGGTCGCATATAGTCGCTGAACGTAAAAAATGTCGCCCCATACGGGATCAGCATCTCACTCACGGCGATCCCGTTCATGATGGCGCCCATTCCATGCTCACGCACGCCATAGTGGATATACCGGCCGAGCCGGTTCTCCCGGGAAAAATCGGTTACCCCCTTGAAGCGGGTATTGTTCGATGGCGTAAGGTCTGCCGACCCGCCGATAACAAACGGCAACTTGGGCATCAACGAGTCGAGAACTTTTCCTTGCACTTCCCTCGTGGCAATGGGCACAGCTGGGTCAAACGACAGTTTTGAAGAATCCCAAATCTTCTGCCAGTCGCGTGGAAGTTTGCGCCCCGAGGCGCCCGACATTTCCGTTGAAAGGGCAGGATGCGCCTGTGTATAACGCACCATCAGGGAATTCCATTCCCGTTCTTTCGCGGCACCGCTGTCGATCTGTTTTCGAAATACCGAGAGCGCCTCATCGGGGACGAAGAACTTCTTCTCCGGGTCCCATCCATAATTCTTTTTTGTCAAAGCGATTTCTTCGTCGCCAAGCGGAGACCCATGCGCTTCCGCTGTGTCCTGCTTATGCGGGCTCCCAAAGCCGATATGGGTGCGAATCTTGATGAGTGATGGACGATTCTGCTCTTTCCTTGCAGATTCGATTGCCTTATCGATCGCCCCAATGTCGTTCCCATCCCCCCCAACAGTCTGGACGAACCATTCATAGCCTGTAAACCTTGCAGCGACATCCTCGGTAAACGACAGCGACGTCTTGCCATCAATGGTGATATGGTTGTCGTCGTACAGAACAATCAGATTATTCAGCCCGAGATGACCCGCCAATGATGCCGCCTCAGATGCCACTCCTTCCTGAAGATCCCCATCGCCGGCGATGACATAAATCTTGTAATTCATCACAGGATAGCCATCACGGTTGAAGTATGCCGCGAGATATTTCTCTGCAATTGCCATCCCCACGGCGTTCGAGATTCCCTGTCCGAGTGGTCCGGTGGTAACCTCCACCCCGGGAGTGACGCCGAATTCCGGGTGCCCCGGAGTCTTGCTCTCCCACTGGCGAAAGTTCTTGATATCCTCAAGCGACAGGTCGAAGCCTGTCAGATGCAGAAGAGAGTAGAGCAACATGCACCCATGCCCGGCAGAGAGCACAAACCTGTCCCTATTCAGCCAATGAGGATTCCTGGGGTTATAGCAAAGATGGCGGGTCCAGAGCACATACGCGGCAGGCGCCATTCCCATGGGCATCCCCGGATGACCGGAGTTTGCCTTCTGTACTGCGTCCATGGAAAGACAGCGAATGGTATTGATGCACAAAACATCCTGATCGTTGGCGGCTAATGGCTGTTGTTCCAATGACATGGTGCAGGGATCCTTTGAGGTTCTGGAGGGAAGACATAAGATAAGAAAACCGCCGGTGTTATTCCAGGGAGGAACAGCCTTTCATTCCTCATCATTGGCGCCATATGGAGTGCTCTATTGTCCGTCCTTCGGTTGGTTTATCCTTTCGCGCGTTTCCACCAGTTCATCAATCCGTTGGTAGAAGAATCATGGGTAGTGACGTGGTCGGAGGTCACAAGTTCAGGGAGAATTTTCTTCGCCAGCTGTTTGCCAAGTTCCACGCCCCATTGATCAA
>PMNP01000411.1 GCA_003161755.1 Ignavibacteriota bacterium
CGTGCAACCCGCCACAATCTCGGATTCATGGTTCTTGAGGAATTGGCGGGGAGGTGGGCTTCGAGATTCAGAGCGGGGAAAGGCCCGTATGATATCGCCCAAACTGTTCTTGAGCCCGAGGGCAGGCAGGTGTACCTGGTTGCGCCCCTGACAATGATGAATGGGAGCGGTGCTGCGGCAAGTGATATCATCGAGCGATATGATGTTCCCTTGAGTGCGATGCTGGTGGTCCTCGATGATTTCTGGCTGCCTCTTGGCAATCTGAGNNTGGCGGACACAACGGTCTGGCCTCGATCATAGAATCAGTCCAGAGTGACGCATTTCCCCGGCTTAGGCTTGGCATCGGCAAAGTCGCCATGCCGCCAAAGTCCGAAATGGCGGATTTCGTCCTTTCGCCGTTTGATGAGGAGGAAAAGCCGGCGATACTCGACATGATTCACCGGGCAGCGGATGCCGTCGAGGATTTTGCTCGAACAGGCTCTGCCTCCCCGAAGAATCCCAGAGACACTGAAAGTGATGGGGACACAGCGTGACCGTCGAAATATCCGACGACGGGTTTCCTCAACGTAAGTATTTTGGTTGATTGTTCTTTATCATACACGGTACCTTTCACCTGCATGGTCCAGAAAGGCTACCCCTCTACCCTCCCGTTCACCACCTGGTGAGTACTGAAGGGTCATGTTGTAATCACACGTCCACAGAGAGGAGACACATGGACAAATCCAAGCGTCTGTACGAATCGACGATTATCATCAATGCTTCACTCGACGATACACAGGTCGACGCGGTCGTCGCGCGCGTCCAGGAAGTGATCACGCGCAACGGCGGCAACATCACGCTGGTCAACAAATGGGGTCGGAAACGACTAGCCTATTCCATCAACAAGAAGACCAACGGCTATTACGTCAATCTTGAAATGGAAGCGCCGGGAACGCTCCTGGCAGTTCTGGAGCGGGCTTATCAGCTCGATGAAATGATCCTGCGGTATCTGACGATCGTGTTGGACCGGAAGGCAATTGCTGCGCACAAAGCTGCCCTTGAAGCGGCAGCCGCCGCAGCCGCCGCCNNCCGCCGCAGCCGCCGCAGCCGCCGCAGCCGCTGCTGCTGCGCAGACCGATCCGGTGACCCTGCAGCCTCGCGAGGCGGATCCGGTTAAGGTTGATGGACCCACAGTCGTTTGACGTCCTTTCATTAAAAAGCGTTTACTGAGGAGAACTATACCGTGTTTACACCACGAAAACCACGACGTGACAAAGATCAGACGCCACGCAAGAAACGGACCTGCCGGTTCTGCGACGCTAAAGAAGTTTATATTGACTACAAGGACGAGAAGCGACTTTCGCGCTTCGTGACGGAACAGGGAAAGATCATCCCCAAGCGCATAACGGGAACATGTGCAAAACACCAGCGCCAGCTCGTTCAGGCAATTAAGCGGGCCCGGCATCTTGCACTATTGCCCTTTGTCTCTGACACAGTCCGCTAACCATTGACCATGAGGTTGCATTCATGAAAGTGATTCTGCGAAAAGACCAGGAAAAGCTCGGGTTGGTGGGTGCGGTCGTAGACGTCCGCGACGGCTACGCTCGCAACTTCCTTATCCCTCAGGGAATTGCCTACCCGGCCTCGGAGGGCAGTGTGCGTGCCCTTGATGAAGAGAAGAAGCAAGCCCAACGCCGTGAGACCAAACAGCTCAAAAGCAGCCAGACCCTTGCAACAGAGATTGAGAAGCTCTCCCTGACAATCAAGGTGAAGGTGGGCGAAGACGAGAAACTGTTTGGCTCGGTGACTTCCCAGGACATAGCCGATGCCGTGAAGGAAAAGGGGATCGAGCTGGACAAACGGATCATTGAGATTCCTGAACCGATCAAAACCCTGGGCATTTATACTCTCGATGTGAAGATCCACCCCAAAGTGACGGGAAAACTGAAGGTTTGGGTCGTTCGCGACTAGGATCTTTCCGACACTTCACACGAGGATACAAACTGTTGCCGGCCTTTTCTCCACAGGTGAGAAGGCCGGCAATTGGTAGGCAAGCCGTTCCCATAGCACACAGATGCCCTTAAGCGTATGTGTTCCTTTTCCATTCCCACTTCATTTCACAGGCATTTGCCGCCTTTCTTCAACTTCCCCAAACTTCATCGCTCTTCTGCGTGTTCCATAAAGTGCAGGCAATTCTTGTTGTGAACCAATTGGATGAATGCGAATGGCCACAAAAGAGCTGAAAACACTTGAAGATGTCACGATCCGCTTCGCGGGGGACTCCGGCGACGGAATGCAATTGACAGGCACGCAGTTTACGAATACTGCCGCCGTGCTAGGAAACGATCTCAGCACTCTTCCGGATTATCCGGCGGAAATACGCGCTCCTGCAGGCACAACCTATGGCGTCAGCGGATTCCAGATCCGCTTTGGAAGCCAGGATATCCTGACCCCGGGCGATTCTTGCGATGTCCTCGTGGCGATGAACCCTGCCGCGCTCGTCTCAAACTTGAAGATTCTTCATGACGGCGGAACAGTGATCGTCAATGAGGATGCCTTCAATGACAAGAATCTGAAGCTCGCAGGTCTCTCCGAAAACCCACTCGACAATGGCTTGTTGTCGAAATTCCAGGTCCATCGCGTCGCCATCTCAAAACTCGCTTCTGCAGCGTTGGAAGATCTCAACCTCACCACCCGGCAGATCGACAAGACCAAGAATTTCTTCGCTCTTGGGCTCATGTATTGGATGTATAACCGTCAGCTCGATCAATCCATCCGCTTTATCAAAGAGAAGTTCGGGACAAAAGACCCCATTATTGCGGAAGCAAATCTGCGGGTGCTGAAGGCTGGATACAATTACGGTGATACAACGGAGGTCTTTACAACACGGTATGAGGTGAAGCCTGCAAAACTTCCTCCGGGAAAGTATCGCAACGTCATGGGAAACATGGCCTCTGCCCTGGGGCTAGTGGCAGCCGCACGGCAGGCGGGACTCCAGCTCTTTCTT
>PMNP01000007.1 GCA_003161755.1 Ignavibacteriota bacterium
CGTTGGGGGCACCGGTTCATGGGGAGAGTTCTGCCGCTCAACGGACTCGGAACGTCATTCGTGATCGCATAATCTTAGTTCGAACGACACCGGAAGGACTCGTTTCAGATTTACCTGCATTCTTAAGTTTCGTTTACGGCTTCTTTACTATCTCCACACGCCTGTTTTGGGCTCTGCCTTCTTCACTTCTGTTATCGGCAACTGGTTTTTCTTGTCCCCAGCCAACAAACGACATTCTTGTNNCTGCATCCCCCACGTTATCGGTATGGCCTTCGATACTGATTTTCAGTGTTGCATCACTTTTCATCAATTCGAACATTTGGTCTACTATAGGAAGCGATTCTTGTTGAATGGCTGATTTTCCTGTTTCAAAGAGAATATTCAGCGCGATATAGCCATCCTTATTCAATGCGTCGAGCATTTCATTCGCAGTAATTTCCTGTTTCATCACTGCAATTTCCAATACACTAAGTTTATGTTGTACATCCCCATTCATTTCTACACGGATAATATATTCTTTTGAATTCCTTTTTAATGAATAGTTTAAATCACGATCAGTAACATATATCTTTTTCCCTCCCAATTTAAGAATCGCATTTTCATAATTTCTAATAATTTGTAATGGACTGGGAGCTTTCGTTGAGGCATCATCCGGATAATCATAGGATATTATTGTTACATTGCCCTCTTTGGTATCGGTAACCCCATCGGATACATAATATTCGAGTTTTGCAAAATTCTGACTGCAATCAAGAATAAAGTAATGAGGCATCCTGCTAAAGAAGGGATGATCTTTACACCCTTCGGCATCCTGAGCAAGCAATGAGATTGAACTTAATAATAACAATGCGACAATGAATAATGATTTATTCATGGTAATAGTCCTTGTTATTAGCGGGTTATCTAATGTTGCCTAAGATGTTCCATCCAAATCAGTTCCTTTATTTCAACGTTGTTTCTCCAGTAACCATCGAGTCAACTTTGAGGGCATACGGACAGATCATCCCGTTAATTCTGAATGAGCTTCTTCAATTAGAGGATATTCAATGATTATCTTATCGGGCATAAAAAGAAGTCAGAAGCTCTTAAAAGGAATGGTAAAGTGTACGCAAAGATTGAATGGGAATCAAACGAGAGAATGGAATGTGCCGGATAACATGTTCGGTTATGCCGAACCATTGAGCTANNTTCTTCAACGTTTACCGAACAATTCGCCTTTCTCCCCGCAAATTGCTTCTCAGTATGGATTGCTCTACATTTTTGCACAGCAAGCTGCATTGTGTGGATTGTCGTTGGTGACCCGAAAAAGGAGATTAATCCATGGTTGAAGATACGATCAAGAAGATCGAAGAGAAGATCAGAAACTCGGGCTCAATAACGGGGAAGAAGAAGGCCGAGTTGCTGAAACTGATAGCGTCGCTTCAATCTGAAATCACCAACCTGGCCAAGGCAGAGGGTGAACATGCTGAGAGCATAGCAGGCTTTGTCGAACGTTCGACGCATGAAGCGACACGGCAGAAAAGGAACCCGGAGTTGCTGAGACNNCTGAGACTTTCGCTTGCCGGGCTTGCCGCTTCGGTGAAAGGATTCGAGGCGTCACACCCACGAATGGTGGAAGATATCAATTTCATCAGCGCTGTGCTGGCGAACATGGGAATGTAAAGGGGCGCGTGTAGCAAGAGTTTGTTTTCGGTCTATCCCTTTGCTCCGTCAAACGGGGGAAAGGCATTTGTGTGTTGGGAAGACATTGTCGGTTGCCAGCCCATCGTCGGGCCACTATCGATGCCAACGAGTCGATACATGCACTCCGTCGGAAAGCAGCATGCACGATCGGATGATTTGACATATCGTCCCTACAGGGCGTTGGCAGACATGCCTGTTCCGCTATTCATGGTTTGATTTCAATTGTCGCATGTTTNNTCGACAAGCCAGTGAGTAGTCCAATGGAAAACGAAATGAGTGTGCTGTCCTTTGCAAAATGATTAAGCAGTATGCTGATCGCCAGGGCAATTTGCCCAATGACCAGAAAGATGTTTTTGTTCTTCATGAGTTCCTCTCTAGATATTGTGTCAGCCATCCTCAATACGCCCACGCCAAGTGGGTCGTGCGCAGCGGAATAAACCTCTCGGCTACTTTACCTCTTTTACAGCACGAAAGTTCAAATATCCGGCTCTTATTGTTTTTAAGCGAGGCCACACACCCCCATTGTAGACAACAATGTAGGCCCTGGTCTCATCAACTTCAGTTGAGGTCCACCAATAGATGGTCTTCAGATGGATGTTCCAAAGAGGTGATTCTTTGTCCGGTTGAAACGTGTATGCTGCAGTCTTGGCACTGCTGTCCCAAACACCACCGGCGTTCTTGCCATGGTAGACCATTGAGCGGACTGCTTCATCAACGGTTGGCAGGCGCCAAATATTGAGTTCTCCATCTTGGAGCTTTGTGCCGTCGGAATTAAGGTGCGCACAGATCTTTTTCGCCTCGAGCCACGAGGTACCGTTGTCGGGCCAACCTGGCCCTTGAGGTNNCAGTAAAATTGTCATCGTTGTATCTGTTGGCAATCCGGATGGCATGATACGTCCCAATGCCGACAATTTGCAGAAGAGGCAGCCCGATGACAAGGACGTATGCAAGTCTCCGGCGTTCGAGATGGGCAAACCAATAGAGAAGTGCCAGACCGATAAGCGGAATTGCCACCAAAAACAATCCGGCGAACGATCCGCGCAAAAAGAAATAGCTCCCAATTGCCAATGACAAATGTAACAGGGAGCCAATCTTATTCCAACGAATTGATACGGCTGCAAGAAGCAGGAACGCCATGGGGAGTGACAAATACTGGACAAACATCAGCAGCACGTTGTTCCAGAAACCAACGAGATACCAACCTTCATGGAAATTCTCATTGATGCCCCAATAGGCCCAGCAATTTGCCAATACCGCTGATATGCTGACGGCAGTCCAGGTAATGAGTTTCTGACGTGTGAGTTTGTTCATTGAGAGCGTTCCTATCCCAGCGAGATCCATAATTGTAACGTCATCACTGATTGGGTTGAAAGAGGTGGAATGTTTGCCGCTCCAGGCGATGTTTCCGGAACGGGAGCTTGACTATTGGCGTCCACTGCCGCGCCAATGTATTTCCCACTGATACTGTGTAAACGTTGCTCTTTGACCGCGGAGGGCTTCTGCCGTTCGGCGGCTACGCCCGCCTGAAGTCCATCGGGTACAATATCGCTGGTCGCGTGAGATGGCATTGTCTTTTCACTGTTGCGAAGCGATACCACGCTTCGCAATCGGAGGACTATTTTCTTTTATCGTAGACCCCGTCCGTCTTGTGGACGGGTTGGAAATCCTATCCGTTTTTTGGACGGAGGCGAAGATCCACCGTCTCGAAAAACCGCCATGCTAACGTATCCGCCATGCATAAGTAACCGCCATGTGTTTTGGCGGTGGTTGGCTGGAGCGCCATTGTCAATCAGCGGTAAACAGTCAAATGAAACATAGTCACTTTCGAAACGCAGCGCTTCTCTTTGCATTCAAGAATGCTATCGCAAGGTCACGAACCCGCTCATGCCCGCCGGCAATATCTTCTCTTGTAATTGTTTGATGAAGATCTGGTGGAATTCCTATCCCTTCCCAACAAAAGCCTGTTGCATCCTCAATAAGGTTATATGGATACCTAACTGTCCATCCATTAGGAAGAGTATCCTTCTCCACATCAGCAAAGACACCCGATGTCGCATCCCCAATAATGGTGACCTGAGGCAATACTCGCATTGCTAGAGTGAACACTTCGGCTTCACTGACAGAGTAGCGGTTGATGAGAAGGACCACGGGCTTGGTGTACTGAATATGTCCTTCCGGTTCCACATACCAACGTTGAGGCGGGCCAAAGTCATTATGTCCATTACCGTTCTTGTAGCGCTTCAGCATATACAAATGTTTTTTGTCGGCGAAACGATCGGCGATTGCCTTGCCGACCTCGTCCTCGCCTCCATAGTTTTCACGAACGTCGATGACAATGGCCTTTGCATCCCTAAACTCATAAAGAATCTGGTCAATGACATTGGAGCTTTGGCTCACGTCTTCAAAATACTGGATATGAAAATACCCGATTGAATCTGTCAGCCATCCGGAGAACATGCCAGCAGGAAGATCTTTGTAAGCGTGAAGATATTTGGTTTTGATTAACGGGAAGAAATTATCCATCTCTGGCATAGCACCCAATATACCTGAACGGTAGGAAAGATTTGGAGAGTCTAATCTTACATGATTGTCGTTCAAATGACCAAGCAAGTTGGACATTATGCCAAAAAGTCCGCTGTCTGATGTCTGCGAAGAAACCTTTGGTCTGTAAATCCTATATAATGCATCCCAGTCAACTCTCTTTGGCACAAACAGAGCGTACTTTGTATCAAACGTGTTCCACAGATATTCAAAGTTTTGTTCCTGGGTGCCAATCTCCTGAGCTACTGCTGCACTATAGATCGAAGCAGTTATCAGGATTCCGGCTATTGCAAAAAATAGCTTCCTTTTCATTGCAGGAACTCTCACACCCTTTCTTCATCTGGTCTTATCATGCAGGTTGATGCCGAACGCAAGACAGAGGTCATTCTTACAGAGGCATTAAGTTGCCGCCCTCGTCAACGGCTTGACATTATGTCGCATGTGACATATATTGCTTTGGCATGGATGAATCAAACAAACCTCTCGTTTGGCTGCACGGTGAATTGAAGACGCCGCCCCTGTCACAGCCCAGCAAGACTCGAAGCAGGTTTTCTCCTGCGACGACTTCAACAGGGCGAACGGCTGGGCCTCCCATCGTCCCGGCCAACGCCTTCGATTGGGAGACATTGTCACGAATTGCGGATTACTGATGGGCATGCAATCTGGCGAATCGTCTATCGCATCGATTCGGACGCTATTGTAATTCTCGAAGTGTTTCAGAAACAGACGCAAAAGACGCCTCAAACAGTCATTGATGTATGCAAGAAACGAATTCGCATGTACATGGGAAAGGGGTTATAGCAATGAAGAAGACTAAGAAAGCACAATTGGAAGCAAAGGGATGGAAAGTTGGCTCTGCTTCTGAATTTCTCAACCTTTCGCCCGAAGAGAGTGCGTATCTGGACATGAAGCTTGCATTGAGCAAGACTCTCCAGGACCGACGTCGTCGGAAACATCTGACACAACATCAGCTTGCACGACTTCTACACTCTAGTCAATCAAGAGTCGCAAAGATGGAAGCCGGAGATCGGTCAGTCTCGCTAGACTTGTTAGTGAGATCTCTGCTCGTTCTCGGGACATCTAAACAATCCATCCTCCGTACCTTTTCGGTTTAACCTCTCTGCTCGGTAACGTAACGGCCGCGCATAACCTGCAGCGGAACCAATATCCACTTCACCGCAACGGTAACGGGCGCCGCTGGTTTGTGATTGCTCACTGTTGTGAACTTCGATCTCGCCCGCCGCTTTCCCTGACCGCCATGCGTACGTATCCGCATCCGCCACGTCCTTTGGCGGATTGGCGGTTTGGCGNNTATTGCAGCTTACTTTCGGGACCGCCACCGAGAGGGATCTCGCCTTGAGTGATATATCGCTAACACGCGGATTTGAATGCCGACGACTTCATAGAACACGGCAAAGGGAAATCGGCGAACGACAATTCGCCTTATCGATTTGTGGACTTTTGGATAGGTATCCGGTGAGCGTCGAATCCGTTCAACTGCTTCGTCGATGCAAAGGATGAACTCTGACCCCAGACCTCTTCGCTGATGTTCATACCAATATATCGCCTCTCGAAATTCAGCTTCGGCCTCGGGGTGGAGAAAAATGGTCATGAGAAGCGATTAGGATGAATGAAGAAACTCGGATTTGATTTCTTCCCAGGTACGGCCTTGCTTGAATGACTTCGATCGGCGCTCCAATTCTTCTTTTTGAGTCTTGGTGAGTTTGAAAGCCTCATTCTCCCTCGCTATGCTGTCCCATATCTCCTCAACGAGGACAATGCGTTCTGGAATAGTCAGCTTTTGAATGAGCTTCGCGATATCTGATGGCATGGAATCCTCTGAGCATTTTCCCAATATAGCAACTTTCTTCCAAACTCGCCCCCTAAAGGCTCCGTTCACAAACCCTGTTCGGAGCGTGGAATGGTTCGGAACTTTGTTGCAACTCCTCAGCTTAGCGTAACCTTAAGAACGAATCGAAGTGGTGTTTGGGGTTGGCCACGAGCTTGTCCGCCGAAGCCGATTTTCAGGCGAAGGCGGAAGTCCGAACCACAGGGCGCAGGCGGTTCGACTACGCCAAAGGGCGGCTTCGCCGAGTATAGCTCGTCCGCATGATGTCCTTCGGGCGCTATGTCGTTGGTCGGGGGAGATGTCAAAGAACGATCAATGGTGCGAAGCGATACCACGCTTCGCAATCGGAG